>CAZQYO010000025.1:0-5436 GCA_964597415.1 uncultured Chitinophaga sp. | reverse complement strand
CCTTTATTTTCAGTAGGGCCAAAAACCAAAGGCTGTCCGTGCTCAATAAATAAACTCTCGTCTTTTTTAGTGGCCTTTTCAGTATAAAGGAAAAATGCTCCATCATTAAATACCGGACAATTTTGATAGACTTCTATAAAGGAAGTGCCCTTGTGCTGGTTCGCTCTTTTGAATATTTCCTGCTGATGTTTTGGATCTCGGTCAAGCGTTCTGGCAAAGAATGAGGCCTTTGCTCCTAAAGCTAATTCTGCGGGATTGAATGGTTCATCTATTGAGCCAAAAGGGGTGGACTTAGTTACCTTTCCTTTTTCTGAAGTTGGGGAATATTGCCCTTTCGTTAAACCATAAATCTGATTATTGAACATGATAAGCTTAATATCGGGGTTTCTTCGCAACATGTGGATGAAGTGATTTCCACCAATACTCATCAGGTCGCCATCACCGCCAATTACCCAAACATTCAAATCCGGGTTAGCCACCTTAACTCCGGTAGCAATGGCTGTAGCGCGTCCGTGAATACTGTGCATGCCATAGGTATCCATGTAATACGGAAAACGAGAAGAACAACCAATTCCTGAAATGAAAACCACTTTTTCCTTTTCACTTACAAAATCGGGCAGTACGGTTTGCACTTGTTTCAGAATAGAATAATCGCCACAGCCGGGGCACCATTTCACTTCCTGATCGCTGGCAAAATCTTTTGGCACCAACTTCACCGGTGCATTTTTCTCTAAAGTTTTGGTTTCCATTATTAAGCGTTATAGAGTTCTTTAATCTTTTCCTTCACCTCTTCGGTTGTAAACGGCAACCCCTGAATTTTGTTTAGACCAACAGCGGGCACTAAATATTTTGCCCGAATTAATTGCAGCAACTGTCCCCCATTCATTTCGGGGATCAACACCTTGTCGTAACCGTGTAGCAATTCTCCGAGGTTTTTAGGGAATGGATTCAGATGGCGCAAGTGAAGATGTGCTACATCATAACCTTCTGCCTGAAGATCTATCAAGGCAGTTTTTATTGCCCCATAAGTAGAGCCCCAACCCAGCACACACATTTTCCCCTTTTCATTGCCGCTGTCGGGTTTCAGCAAGGGAATGGAATCTGCAATCTTTTCAACTTTCTCTGCACGAAGTTTCACCATCAACTCGTGGTTCTTTGAATCATAAGAAACATTTCCGGTTTCATTCTGCTTCTCTAAACCACCGATGCGATGTTCTAATCCTTTAGTTCCCGGCTTAACCCACGGGCGCACTCCTCGTGCATCGCGTTTGTAAGGAAGTAAATTGCCTCCCGGGTTATTGTTCTCTGTCAAGAAAGTAGTCTTAATTTCAGTCAAGTCCTCCTCGGAGGGGAAGCGCCAAGGCTCAGAGCCGTTTGCAATGTAACCATCGCTCAAAAGGATTACCGGCACCATGTGTTCTACTGAAATCCGCACAGCTTCGTAGGCTGCGTCAAAACAATCAGCCGGTGTAGAAGCAGAAATAATAGGAAGCGGTGCTTCTCCATGTCGCCCATACATCGCCATCAATAAATCGGCCTGTTCGGTTTTGGTGGGTAAGCCCGTAGAAGGTCCCCCTCTTTGAATGTCCACAATCAAAAGCGGAATTTCAAAAATTAAGGCCAATCCCATGGCTTCGGTCTTCAAAGCCATGCCGGGGCCGGAAGTAGTAGTCATCCCTAAAGAACCGCTATAAGAAGCGCCTATGGCTGAACAGATCGCGGCAATTTCATCTTCGGCCTGAAAAGTTTTAACTCCGTTTGATTTATACTTCGAGAGTTCATGCAAAATATCAGAAGCCGGGGTGATGGGATATGAGCCCAGGAATAAAGGCAGTCCGGCCTTTTCAGCAGCGACAACTGTCCCAATAGCGATGGCCTGATTTCCCGAAATATTCCGATAAACTCCGGTAGGAAGTTTGGCTTTTGAAACTTTATACCGGGTAGTGAATATTTCAGTTGTATCTCCGTAATTCCAACCGGTTTTTAAAGCCGTGAGGTTGGCATTCAGAATGTCGGGCTTCTTTCCGAATTTCTCGGTTAAGGAAGTAATGGTAAACTCCATACTCTTATCAAACATCCAAAAGAGCATACCCAATATAAACATGTTTTTACAGCGCTCCACCTCTTTCATTCCCAAACCGGAATCTTTCAAGGCATCTTTGGTAAGCCGGGTTACATCTATTTTGTACACCGTATATCCTTCGAGCGTGCCATCCTCTAACGGATTAGCCCCCTCGGGATAATGCGCCAATTTCAAATTCTTAGAATCGAAGCCGGCAGTATTCACGATAATAGTACCGCCCTTTCTTACTCTGGGTAAGTCTGTTTTAAGAGCCGCAGAATTCATGGCTACCAAAACATCAAACTGATCGCCCGGAGTAAAAATTTCTTTGCTCCCGAAATGGAGTTGAAACCCTGAAACTCCTGCCACGGTACCTGCCGGGGCGCGAATTTCAGCCGGATATTCGGGAAAAGTCGCAATATCTTTCCCCAGTAGAGCCGAAGTATCGGTAAACTGCATTCCGGTTAGCTGCATTCCATCACCGGAGTCGCCACTAAAGCGCACGACCACACTTTCCGCTTCCTTTATTTCGGTTTTGCGGGTGGACTTATTTTCTGTAGTTGTATCCATGTTTTTGTTGAGGTCTTAATTGCAAATATTTATGCGTGGAGCCGATCCTTTCTTGCGAGGAGTTGCGCTTCCGTTTCTACGAACAATTCATCGGGAAGGCAGCAGTCCACCGGACAAACAGAAGCGCATTGAGGCTCATCATGAAAGCCTTTACATTCCGTACATTTATCCGTAACAATATAGAACACATCATCCGAAATAGGAGTCTGTTCTGCATCTGCGTCAATAACGGTTCCGTTCAATAAGTTGTACTGTCCGTTTACCGTGGTTTTGTCTGAAAGTCTCCATGAATCGCCATTTGCATAAATGGCTCCGTTCGGGCACTCTGGTTCGCAGGCTCCGCAGTTAATACATGCTTCTGTGATTTTAATTGCCATGTTTTTTGGTTTGGGTTAAATAATTTTAAGTTCAGAAAAGTGATATAGATTCCGAAGTAAGAACTTAAAGTTTATCTTTCAAAATTAGCGGCAAAATTTATGAAAAAAATTAAGTCGCAATGATGGTACCCTCAGTTTATTTTATGATACTTGTCATAAATTGATATCGTTCATTCACCTAAGATTAAGCACTTTTTAAAATGGGTTCTTTAAGTCTTTTACTTCTTATAACTTGCGGATTAGCCTTTGGTGGCGGGGCGCTTTTGCTTTCCAAAGCGATTAATCCCGGGTCTAAAAATTCACAAAAGGGCGAAGCCTACGAATGTGGAGTAGAAACAATTGGGCAAAGCCGGATTCAGTTCAATGTAGGCTATTATTTATTTGCTCTCATCTTCCTCATCTTTGATGTAGAATTAATTTTTCTTTACCCTTGGGCGGTAGTGGCAAAACAGGTGGGAATGATTGCTCTGTTGGAGGTCGTAATTTTTCTGTTTATTCTGTTTTTAGGGTTTTTATATGCGCATAAAAAAGGAGCGCTGAAATGGCAGTAAAACAGAAGTTAGATATCAGACATTAGACGCAAGACAAATGCAAGATCCAGAAAATACAATTACTGCGTTTCCGGGTAGTGTCCATCCTACTCCGGGCGGTGGCGTTTTGGTTTCAAAGCTGGATGATGTGCTGAACTGGGCGCGATCCAATTCTTTGTGGCCTTTGGTATTTGGAACAAGTTGCTGTGCTATTGAGATGATGAGTGCCGCTTCGGCCAAATATGATTGGAGTCGCTTTGGGTTTGAAGTGGCACGTGCCACACCGCGCCAGGCGGATGTGATTATCATAGCCGGTACCATCGTAAACAAAATGGCTCCGGTGCTCAAGCGCCTTTATGATCAAATGCCCGATCCGAAATATGTGATTGCCATGGGAGCGTGTGCTACCAGTGGCGGTCCGTTCTTTTATAATACATATAGCGTGGTAAAGGGAGCGGATCATGTCATACCGGTAGATGTGTATGTAGCCGGTTGCCCTCCTCGCCCCGAGGCATTGATACACGCTTTGCTGACGTTACAAGAGAAAATAAAAGCAGGAGGGACAAGAGAGAAAATTTATCTAGAGGAACCCAAGAAATAGTTTCTAGTTTGAAGTTTAAAGTTTCGAGTTGAATACAAGCGCAACCTGACTTTGAACTTTGGACTTTAAACTTCGAACTGAATAATGACCAAAGAGGAACTCAAAACAAAACTCACTGAAATAATTCCCACTGCTGTTTTTGATGAAGCAGGCGAGTGGCTGAATGTTTCTATTGAAGCGAATGATTGGCTTCCGCTGGCGCAACAACTGCGCAATAATGATGAACTTGATTTTGATTTTCTGTTTTCGGTAACCGGTGTGGACTGGAAAACGCATTTAACAGTAGTATATCATCTGCGCTCGATTATGCATGGACATATTGTAGTGGTAAAAGCAAAGTGCGACCGCGCGAAGCCGGAGATTGAAACTGTTTGTCAAATTTGGAAAACGGCTGAACTGAATGAGCGCGAAGCTTATGATTTGTTCGGTATCATATTTCTGAATCATCCTGATTTGAGGAGATTGTTTTTGACGGATGATTGGGAGGGATGGCCGTTGAGGAAAGATTATGTGGACGAAGTAAACATCATCAAATTGTAGAGATGGAATACTATACTCTTGAACTTAATGAAGAAAAAATTGTAGTAAAACCTATTACAGAGGAAACTGCATTTCAGCAAAAACACTTTTTAAGATTAGTAGAACGTAAGAACCAAAATGGTAAAATAGTTGACGTGGAAATTTTATTTGATGGGTTAGGTGGGTTTATTATAACCGGAAACTTTACCATTAGTAAGATTACGTTTTACAAAGAGGATAGAGTCATCTATGCTTTAGTCAGAGATGGGAAAGAGGATTTTTTAGATGAGAAATATTGCTTACTACCTTATGGGTCAAACGAGGCGCGAGAAAATTTACAAACCTTGATAAATACCATTTACAATAAAACATCCGGGAAAAAGAAATGGGATGAAATCGAGGACACATTTTTTAAGGAGCAAATACCGGTAAGCGTATTTATTGATTATGCTGGCAAGGCATATATTTTCCCCATAAAAAAGTAAACAGTGAACTCAAAATCGCTTCTTTTTTTCTGTTTAACTCTTTCCGTTGTGTTTGGTCACACTCAAACAATTATTCAAATGGAAAAAGTCGGTGGGGTGTATCAAATTCCATGTATTGTGAATGGCTTAAAGCTGAAATTCATTTTCGATACCGGAGCAAGTGATGTTACGCTCTCATTAACGGAAGCATTATTCATGCTCAAAAATGGATATTTAGAACAAAAAGATTTTTTAGGAACCGAATATTATAGAATAGCTAATGGCGATATACAAGAGGGAACGACAGTGAATT
>CAZQYO010000024.1:13403-15416 GCA_964597415.1 uncultured Chitinophaga sp. | reverse complement strand
ATCTCACTGGAGGACATCATTCCTGAAAAGATGATAAGAGCCAGAATAATAAGGTTGGCAACAATAAGCTCGGTAGTAGTTACTGAAGCTGCCAACATAATGGCAAGTGGAACCGGGTCGCTATCCAATTTTGTTTGAGTTTAAGTGTTGCTTCTTTGCGTCAACTACATCAGTTAACACAAAGTTTTGTCAACTTTTAGAATGGCAAATCATCCTCCACAGCACTGCCGGAAGCTGTGTTTTCGTTCTTCACCGCAGTTTCGGGATAATTACTACCGCCCTCTGATGAACTACCACCTTCGGATCTTTTATCTAACATCCGAAATGATTCAGCAATAATCTCAGTGATATACCGCTTATTGCCGTCCTTGTCATCGTAATTGCGGGTTCTGATTTTTCCTTCTACAAATATCTGGCTGCCTTTCTTCAGATACTTTTCGGCTCTTTCCGCCATAAATTTGTTAGGTAACTTTACATTGTGCCAGTCAGTAATCTCCACCCAATTTCCTTCTTTGTCTTTATACGACTCAGAAGTGGCTAAGGGAAACTCTGCAATGGCGTTATCGTTTTGAAAATGCTTGATGACCGGGTCTTTGCCCAACCGACCAATAAGAAATACTTTGTTCACCATGATTGAAAATTATTAGTGTGAAAAATATGGGACGCTAATCAGCGGATTTAGTTCCTAAAATAAAGAGTTTTGACTTAAATACAAATGAATGGTTTTAGGGAATCCATAATTAACCAATTGGCGAATTGGCACTTTCTCCGCTCCCTTCCATTTCACCGATGACCAATCTGCCGTTTCTACTTCATAAAAGTGAAAATGTATTTTCCGGTGAGAAAGCATTTGCGTGTAAGTACTCCCCTCCTTCACCCTGAAATCATCCAAACTCAACTTCCTTTTAATTTCCTTTTCTATGTCTTTGCGATGAGTTACCTTTTTGGTTTCGATAAGCGGCAATTCATACATTCCTTTCCAAATATCTTTTTCATTTCGCTTTTGTATTAGCACTTGTTTATTGTTTTTGAAAAGCAAATACGTGAAATAACGGTTCCGAATTTTTGTTTTTTTAGAACGAACAGGCAAATCCTCTACCGACCCTTTGTCAAATGCCACGCAGGTTTGTTTAAAAACACAAGTCGAACAAAGTGGATTTTTGGGCAAACACACTAAGGATCCAAAGTCCATAATGGACTGATTGTAGAGTCCCGGTTTTTGTTCATCAATCAGCGATTGTGCTTTTGTAGCAAATTCCTTTTTACCGGCTGTAGTATCAAAAGGCGTTTTAATTCCAAATACTCGTGCCAGTACTCTTATCACGTTTCCGTCCACCACAGCTCTGTCTTCGTTAAAGGCAAAGGAAGCAATAGCGGCTGCGGTATAATCTCCTATTCCCTTCAGTCTGCGGATGCCCTCATAAGTTTCAGGAAATTTCCCTTTTAATTCATTGAAAATGTATTGTGCCGTATAATGCAGATGACGCGCCCTGCTATAATAGCCCAAGCCCTGCCACAGCTTCATTACTTCATCTTCGGAGGCAAGTGCTAAATGCTTTACAGTGGGATATTTCTCTTTGAATCGCAAAAAGTAGGGAGTACCTTGCTCTACCCGCGTTTGCTGCAAAATAATCTCAGACAGCCAAATCAAGTAGGCATCTTTTTCTCCTTTCCAAGGCATGGAGCGCTGATTGGAGGATTTGTTCCATTTCAGCAATAAAGTAGAGAAGGCCGATTTCACGATTGCAATATGGGGAGGAAAAATTTGACCTTCCCCCAAAATTTGCATAGGTAGAATTTAAATGAACAGAATAATTTCCCCATATTTACGAAAGCTTGGCATTTGAATCCTTTATACTTAAATTTAAAACCTTAATCCCAACCATTATGAGAAAGGCAGACATTGTTACCAGAGTTTCTGACATGACCGGAGTTCCCAAAGTGGACGTACTGGTTACCCTCGAAGCTTTTTTTAAGGAAGTAAAAGATTCTCTCAAAAAGGGGGAGAATGTA
>CAZQYO010000024.1:0-13393 GCA_964597415.1 uncultured Chitinophaga sp. | reverse complement strand
GCATCATCAAACGCAATGAGTCTATCATCATTCCGGAACATTATGTGCCTACCTTTAAGCCGGCCAAAACCTTTCTGGATGATGTTAAAAGTGGGTTTAAGCCCGCTGACAGCGAATAATTTCTTTCAGAAATTATTTTAAAGAATAGGTTTGCACTCCCTTTAGTTATCAGACCTATTTTTTGCGATGAACAGAAATCAAATCTTAGCTCTTCTTTCCTGCATTCTGCTGTGTGCAGTAGTCTATCTTTTTGCCAGTACCAAAAAAGCAAAAGATGCTTCGACTGCTCCCGATAGCGCACATGTGGACCACCCGGCAGAATCATTGGATATAGAGGCATATCTCACTGATATCACCGGAAAAATTCAAAATGATTCCGTCCGAAAAAAAGTGGAAGGGTTTCAGAATGCTCACAATTACGATGCTTTACTGCAAACTTTCAGTCGGTTAGATAAGCCTTTGGCAGTAGCGTACTACATGGTTTTGAAGGCCGAAAGTTTGAACACAGATACCGATTGGATACTGGCCGGTGATTATAATTCAATGTTGATGCAGAGTGCCCCTGACGATAAAGCCCACACTTTTTTAAGCGAAAATGCCTTGAAGAGCTACCAGAAAGCCGTAGCCTTAGACAGCACGAATACAAATTATCGTATCCGATTAGCTTCGGCCTATATCGAGAATGGTTCTCAACCCATGCAAGGGGTCAGCATGTTGCTCGATATTGTTCAAAAGGATTCTAACAACGTTGCCGCTCAATTAATGTTAAGCCGTTTTGGATTAATTTCAGGTCAAAATGAGAAAGCCATTGCCCGTTTGGAAAAAATTCTATATTTGCAGCCTCAAAATTCAGAAGCATTGTTGATGTTGGCAGAGGCCAATAACAACTTGGGCAATAAAGAGAAAGCGTTGGAATTGCTTGAAAAATGCAAGAAAACGGTGAAAAGCCCCGAATTGAAGAGTGAAATTGACAAGTATATTCAAAGCATTAAGAAACCAAGTTAACTCATTAAAATCTGAAACATGCCTTGCGGAAAAAAGAGAAAAAGACATAAGATTGCGACTCACAAGCGCAAAAAAAGACTCAGAAAAAATCGTCATAAGAAGAAATAATACCGGGAGTGGCATCTAATTGGTGCCACTTTCCCTGCTTGCCTTTCCTTTCCTTCATCGGCTTACCTTCAAATGATTATTTACCCAGCCCATCGGGCTGTTAAACTCATTTTGTGACCAAAGAACTTATTATTCATTCGGCACCCGATGGGGTGGATATTGCGCTGCTTGAAAACAAACAGTTAGTCGAGTTGCATCAAGAACGGTATAACAACCGGTTTACGGTAGGCGATATTTATCTGGGGAAAATAAAGAAAGTGATGCCGGGGCTTAATGCCGCCTTTGTAGATGTGCAGCATGAAAAAGATGCTTTTCTGCATTACACTGACCTTAGTCCCGAGATTCGCTCTCTCATGAAATTCACCGGGCAATGTGTGGCCGGCAACTTGCCGCCCGAACAAATGCTCAACAATTTTGAATTTCAACCCCTCATCCAGAAAACCGGAAATGTAAAGGAAGTACTGACCAACAAACATTCTTTGTTGGTGCAAATTCTGAAAGAACCTATTTCTACAAAAGGCCCTCGGCTCACCTGCGAAATTTCTATTGCCGGGAGATTTCTGGTGCTCACTCCCTTTAATAACACCGTTGGCGTTTCTAAAAAGATAGATTCTGCTGAAGAAAGAAAACGATTAAGGGTATTGGTAGAAAGCCTGAAACCCAAAAATTTTGGCGTGATAGTGCGAACCGTTGCTGCCGGAAAAGGAGCTTCAGAACTTCATCAGGATTTACTCACCCTTCAGGACAAATGGCAACAGATGATGCGCAATCTGAAGCATGTAAACCCTGTGACCAAAGTGTTGAGCGAGGTAGATAAAACACAGAGTTTTCTCCGTGATTTGTTGTCCCCTGAATTTCATAGAATAGTAACAGACGACCCCGTGATTGCTAAAGAAGTGGGGGAATATCTAAAGCGGGTGGCCCCTGATAAGCAGGACATCGTGAGCCACTACACGGGCAAGAACCCCATCTTTGACGCTTTCCAGATTACGAAACAGATCAAAGCTTCCTTTGGGAAAACGGTGACTACCCCCAGTGGCAGTTATCTGATTATTGAAAAGACAGAAGCGCTGCACGTGATTGATGTGAACAGCGGGCACCGCTCTACGATGGATGGCGATCAGGAAAGCAATGCCTTGAAAGTAAACATAGAAGCGGCTGAAGAAATTGGTCGGCAATTAAGGTTGCGCGATTTGGGGGGTATTATTGTTATTGACTTCATTGACATGAAGAATCCGGAGAACAAACGAATTCTTCAGCAAAAAATGAAAGAAATAATGGAGAAAGACCGATCCACCCACACTATTCTCCCTCTTTCTAAGTTTAACCTCATGCAAATTACGCGGGAAAGAGCCAAGCCCGAAATAAATATTTCTACTACCGAAGCATGCCCCAGTTGCGGGGGCACCGGTCAAATCAACGCATCCTTGCTTTTAATTGATCAGATAGAGAACGATCTGAATCATCTGTTGAATACGCACGCTTCTTTGAAATTATATTGCCATCCTATTGTGGCAGCATACCTGCGAAAGGGATTTCCTTCACTGCGTATGAGATGGCTGATGAAGCATAAGAAATGGATTCGTATTTATCCCAATGAAGATTTCGGTATTACCGAATTCAAATTCTTTGATGATAATGACGAGGAAATAAAGATTGGCTAAAGCAAGGCAGGGGATACCCGATAAAGCTTACCGTCTTGTAAAATCCTTAGATTCCACACCTCACAACATCCCTTAAAATCCACAACAAACATCCTCTCCTAACTGTTAACTCCAACATTTCGAGGACTCGTCATACCATCAAGTAACATTCGATAGCCGTAGGAGAACAAAAAGTAGTAATTCATTTTATGCGAAGCAAATAGTACAGCAGCAGCTTTTCTAATTTGTAGTTGCGACTCTCTCTTATTGTTGTCATAAAAAAAATCAAATAATTCGGAGAAGTCTGCTAACATGCTTATTCTCATGCAGTGAAAAGCCTCCATTGAATAATCTATCAATTTATTCAATGGCAAGTTAAAAAGAACATCAGCGAATTGATTAGATTGCGTCATAATAGAATAGCTGACCGCACAAAAATCCCGGCACAAAGGCAAAGCAATATTCACAACTGAGAGTAATATCTTTGCTATATTCTATTGATTAAATTATTTGTAAACAAAAAACAGAATAAAATGGCAGCACCAGTAACTACAAAATGGGCTTTAGACCCTGCTCACAGCGAACTAATGTTCAAAGTAAAACACATGATGATTTCCAATGTAAGAGGAGAGTTCAAAAACTTTTCGGTAGAAGTAGGCGGGGAAGACATCTTAAATTCATCTATCCATGTAACAATAGACGCCTCATCCATCAATACCAATAACGAACAAAGAGACACTCACCTAAAGTCAGTTGACTTCTTTGATGTAGAAAATCACAAAGAACTTAGTTTTAAAAGCACTTCGTTCAACAAAACCGATGATGATGATGAATATGAACTTAAAGGATTGCTTACCATCAAAGGAATAAGCAAAGAAATCAAACTTGAAGTTGAGTTTAATGGAATCAACAAAGACCCTTGGGGGAATGAGAAAGCAGGGTTTTCCCTCAGCGGAAAAATTAATCGAAAAGATTGGGGCCTAAACTGGAACACCGCTTTGGAAACAGGCGGAGTGTTGGTGAGTGATGAAGTGAAAATTTCATGTGAAGTTCAATTTATAAAGCAATCTTAAAACAAGAAAAGCGATAAAAAACAAGACTCGATAAATAGCAGACCACACTCCCCTCAGTAATTAATGGAGTTACCAACTCAAAATTATTTCATCCACTGAGCATTTCTTTCGGCCGTAAAGACTCGGCTGAAACATCGCGGATAAATGAATAGCTCCCGGTTAAGCAAGTTTGCCGAGAATGAGCAGAGATATTTCCTGCTACCATAGATATTATACAATCATCCGAAAATAGAATTCTCCTATTGAATGATCATGCTAATAGTGAATACGTGCGAAAGGGGCAGCTCATCTGCATTAACGTCAAATTCTTGCGACAGTCCACAAAATATTTTGCACATCATTTCATTAAGTATTCCGTTTACCTGCGACCCCTCTTATAAATTCGCTCAGAATGACGAAGAAACTAAGGATTGGAATTTTCGGTGTTGGCCATTTGGGCAAAATTCATTTGCGCCTGCTAAAAGAAATTCCGGGTTATGAGGTACTGGGCTTTTACGACCCGGACGATACCAATGCCCAAAAGGCGATAGATGAATATGACATTCCTCGCTTTGATTCTCCCAAAAAGTTATTTGACAATTGTGATGTGGTGGACATCGTATCGCCCACCACAACTCACTTTCAAATTGCCAAAGAAGCAATTCGGAAGGGTCGCCACGTGTTTATCGAAAAACCGCTGACGCATACGCTCAAAGAAGCAAAAGAATTGGTATCGCTGGCAGATGAGGCTCGTGTAAAAGCGATGGTGGGACACGTGGAGCGATTTAATCCGGCTATTCTCGGTCTCGACAAAAAAGATTTACATCCGGTATTTATTGAAGTACATCGGTTAGCTGAGTTTAATCCCCGGGGCACAGATGTAAGCGTAGTGCTTGATTTGATGATCCATGATATTGATATTATTCTGAGTTTGGTAAAGGCGAATGTGAAGCGCATAAGTGCCAGCGGAGTAGCCATCTTGAGCAAAACTCCGGATATAGCTAATGCGCGAATTGAATTTGACAACGGCTGTGTAGCCAACGTTACGGCAAGTAGAATATCGGTGAAGAACATGCGGAAGATGCGCATCTTTCAACATGGAGCGTATATCAGTATGGATTTTCTGAAAAAGAAAAGCGACTTGTTCCGAATTGCCGATCAGGCTCCTTCGGCTAATGGTAGTCCGCAGCATTTTGAGATAGATCTTCCCGATAACAATAAAAAATATATCACCTACGAAACTATCGAAAAAAAGGATGTAAACGCCATACAGATGGAACTTGAGCTTTTCTATAAAGCCGTCACACAAAACAAACCTGTACCGGTGAGCATCAATGAGGGCTATATGGCTATGCAGGTAGCCTATCAGATTCTTGACAAAATTGAACACCAATTGCTCACAGAGAAATAAGCAAGGCTCAAAAAATCCCTTTTCTTTGCAATCTTATACCATCAAGCACGTTAAGCACTGCGATTTGTGAGCATGAAATATTCTTACCAATTTATTATTGCGGCCATCTTGCTTTCATTCGCTGGCGGATGTAAAAAAATGCCGAATGACGGTATCCCATTTTATTTAGAAGTAGATAGTGTAAAACTCAACACGAACACTTTCAAAGAAGGAGTGAACAGCCATAAGATTACAGATATATGGGTAGAAGCCAATGCCGACAATCTGGGAGCCTATGAATTGCCGATCAACTTTCCGGTACTGGAGGAAAACGATGTTCGCTTTGTGATTAGCGCGGGGATTGAACAAAGCGGCCAGTCGGGCTTCAGAATAATTTATCCGTTTTATAATCCCGACACGGTGACGTTAAGTGCTATTCGCGGAGAAAAATACAAACACACTCCTGTTTTTACCTATAAAAGCAACACTTTGTTCAGCTTAGTTTCGGGCTTTGAGAACAATGGTACTATCAGCAATGATTTTACGGGAATGTCGGTCGTCAGCGATACGAATGTAAAATATGGCACCGCCTGCGGTATGGTCAGCGTAAATATGGTTGACTCAAACAAAATAGCTTCCAGTATTCAAACATGGGATTTACCAGAAGGGCAGGAAATTTGGTTAGAATTTGATTACAAAAGTGAAGTGCCTTTTTACGTTGGATTTTATGGACAATTTTTTTCAGGCGGCACTATACGTGACGACATTCTTTTTGTAAACTCCAAAGCCACTTGGAACCATCTCTACATAAAACTGAGCGAATCCATTTCGTCCGTGCGAGCAGATACTTACAGCATTTATTTTGAAGCATTGCGACCTTATGGGTCAACCGGTGGAAACCTTTATATTGATAACGTAAAGCTGATCCACTTTTAGTTTCGGAGATAAAAATATGAACAGGAGAAAAAGAGAAATCTGGTGGTATGTTCTTTGTGATTATGCCGCTTCGGTTTTAGCTTGGTACGGGTTGTTTGTGTTTCGTAAAACTGTGATAGAGGCGCATACTTTTGACTTGTGTCTTCCCTTTTCCGATAATAATTTTTGGGTGGCTATGCTCATTGTGCCCGAGTTGTGGTTGCTGTTTCATTACCTCACCGGCACCTATTCTGATTTGTATCGCAAGTCGCGAATTCAGGAAATCGGCAAAACCCTTATTATTTCTTTTCTCGGTTCTATCCTCATCTTCTTCCTACTGTTGCTTGATGATTATGTAAGAAAGTATTCCGACTACTACCTCACTTTTTTTGTGCTCCTTTCGTTTCAGTTTTTCTTTACTGCGATATTTCGCATCAGCGTGCTAAATATTCTCAAACGCAACATCAAACAGGGAAAGGTAGGATTTGTTACCCTGATGATAGGCAGTAGCAGCAAGGCCAATGAACTATATAGTCAACTGAAAGAAAAGACAGAATCATTCGGCTTCAACTTTATCGGATATATAGAATTGAATGGCTCTCCTGCAAATAGGCTTACTGCTGAATTGAAAGAGTTGGGTAAACTATCTGACCTCGAAAAAATTATGGATATTAATCCAGATATAGAAGAAGTGATTATAGCCATTGAGACTTCTGAACACCCTAAGCTGAACGACATACTCAACCGCCTGGCTGATAAAAATGTGACCATCCGCATTATTCCTGATATGTACGATATTCTTTCCCGCACTGTTAAGTTGAATCATCTCATCGGGGAAGGCTTTATTGAAATACCTCCGCTGACGTTAAACGAATGGCAACGCATCACAAAACGCTGGTTTGATGTGACAGCATCCTTAGCAGCCATTCTCATTACTATTCCCTGCACTTTGTATGTGGGATTTCGTATTTGGTGGACGGATAAGGGGTCGGTCTTTTATACGCAAGAACGTTTAGGCCAATACGGTAAGCCTTTCCGTATTATTAAGTTTCGCTCCATGTATGAGGGAGCCGAAAAAAGCGGACCTCAACTCACCATCGAAAATGATTCCCGGATTACCCCTATCGGAAGTTTCATCCGCAAATACCGGATAGACGAGCTTCCGCAGTTTATCAATGTGCTGAAAGGAGAAATGAGTATTGTAGGTCCGCGTGCCGAGAGAAAGTTCTTTGCAGATCAAATTATTGAGGTAGCTCCACATTACCGTCATGTGTTTAAGGTGCTGCCGGGTATCACTTCGCTGGGCATGGTTAAATACGGCTATGCTTCCACCGTAGATGAAATGGTAAAGCGCTTGAAGTACGACATCATCTATATGGAAAACATGAGTTTGATGATGGATTTCAAAATTATGATCTACACTGTTCTAACTGTAATTTACGGAAGGGGGAAATAAATCATCTTTTTAAGATACTTATTTTTCAATATCAAAGTTTGGATTGTCAGGTGTCATTAATGCCACTCATAATTTGAAGGGATAAGCAGAAACATGACCTTCCTTTTGCCTCTGCCTATATGCTGATCTTCCTAAGAAGTCAAATGGCTTACTCCTGTTAAACCAAATTCAAAGTAAACTTACTCTCCGGATAGATTTCAACTAATGGAATTTCTAACTCTTTGCGTGTAATTCCGGACGGCTATTCTAAGATCACACTGATTATGTTTCATATCATGCAGTATCTCAATTGCTGCCAGCACATGCGTCAATTGCTCCCCTTCATCTTTCCCACCTACTTCAATAGCGGGTTTTTGCTCATTCAGAATAGCATCCTCCGCCTCATGTAACTGCTCAATACTGTATGTTTCAGCCAGTCTTTTTATTTCCGGTAATTGCATTTCCCAAATTATGATTTTAGTTTTTCAAGCAGACTTATTACAAAATCTTCCTTTGAAGTGGCATGACCTTCTACTAATTTTCCATTTTTAAAAATAGCTACAAAAGGCAGATTATCTACTCCCGCTAATTTGCGAGCTTCGGGATTGTTCTCTGCGTCCACTTCTAAAAACTCAATCCCCGCGAATCGTTCATCGCTAGAAAGTCTTTTGAATTTTGGGGCAAACAGTTTACAAGAACCACACCAATCGGCATAGTACTTCACTGCTATTTTAGGGTGTACAGCCAAATTCTGTTTAAAATCTGCATCGGTAGTTACATTTACAGGCATTTCATTTCTTATTTGAAACGTAAAAATAATTATGTGCGGGAAACAAAAAACCCATCGTTTTCTTCCGATGGGTTTTTTGAAATTTATTCAGAATACACTGTGGCTTATTCTTCGGCAGTTGCAGCAGTATCATTTGTTTCTTCTGCTTTCGGTTCCACCACTTCCTTTGTAGAAGCTTTCTTACCGCCACCTGATCTTCTGGTTCTTTTCTTAGGCTCTGTTGCCTTAGCGGTATTCTTGTTCTGAGTATATGTTTCGTTGAAATCAACTAACTCAATCATCGCCATTTCGGCTGCATCTCCCGGACGAAAACCGGTTTTAATAATACGGGTATAACCACCTGGCCTGTCAGCTACTTTAGCGCCCACTACTCCAAACAATTCCTTGAGCGCTTCTTTACTTTGCAGATAGCTAAACACTACTCGTCTATTGTGTGTGGTGTTATCCTTGCTTCTATTAATGAGTGGCTCTACAAATACGCGCAATGCTTTCGCCTTTGCTACGGTGGTAAAAATACGCTTGTGCTCTATCAGCGAAGAAGCCATATTCTCCAACATCGCTACGCGGTGCGCCTTCTTTCTTCCTAAATTATTAACCTTATCTCCGTGTCTCATGACTTAAATCTTTATCGAATTTCTTTAATGGGATGTGCAATTACTCGTCTAATTTGAATTTACCCAAGTCCATTCCGAAGCTGAGTCCTTTTTCATGTAGCAGGGCTTCAATTTCAACCAACGATTTCTTACCAAAGTTGCGGAACTTCAACAAATCGTTTGTGTTGAACTGAACCAACTCTTCTAAAGAATTAATTTTAGCCGCTTTCAGACAGTTGAAGGCGCGTACGGATAGATCCATATCTTCCAACGGAGTTTTCAACAATTTGCGCATGTGCAACACATGCTCATCTACCATTTCAGTTTCGGTAGTTGCCGGGCTGTCAAATGAAATATGCTCATCGGTAATCAACATCAGGTGCTGAATCAAAATTCGGGAAGCCTCTTTTACAGATTCTTCGGGATGGATGGTGCCATCCGTATTTACCTCTAAAACCAATTTTTCAAAGTCCACACGCTGCTCCACTCGAAAAGGCTCAACAGAGTATTTTACATTCTTGATAGGAGTGTAAATTGCATCAATAGGAATAAAGCCTATGGGATGCTCTTTAGAATTCTCATCAGCTGGCACATATCCACGACCTTTTGAAATAGAAAGTTCAATTTCCAGATTTACATTTCCATCCATATTGCAAATCACCATTTCAGGATTCATTACCTGATATACGTTCGTATGCTTTTCAATATGCTCTGCCTTAAATTGTGCTTGATTTTTCAGCGCGATATAAATCTTGTCGGAGGCGGTTTCATCATCCATCACCTTCTTCAAGCGAACTTGCTTTAGGTTCAGAACGATTTCTGTAACATCTTCTAATACTCCCTTGATAGTAGAGAATTCATGATCTACCCCTGAAATTTTAATCCCGCTGATAGCGTAGCCTTCTAAGGAAGACAGCAATACTCTGCGAAGAGCATTACCGATAGTAACACCAAAGCCAGGCTCTAATGGTTTAAATTCAAAGGTTCCTTCAAAGTCAGTGGCTTTCTGAAGAGTAATCTTATCTGGTTTCTGAAAGGTTAACATGCTCATGTGTGTATATTGAATTTTTAATTTGTAATGACTTATAAAATTTGGCAGCCAAAATTTTCATCCGGCCATCCGGTATTACTTAGAATACAATTCCACAATCAACTGCTCGTTGATGTTCTCCGGTACTTGCTCTCTTTCCGGGAAATCAACAAAAGTTCCTTCTACTGCCTTTTCGTCTAATATTAACCAATTAAACTTCTTTCCTCTTTTAGCTAATGCATCGCGTACTACATCTAAATTTTTAGAGCGTTCGCGCAGTGCGACTTTATCGCCCGGCTTCAAGGTATAAGAAGGAACATTTACAATCTGACCGTTTACGCTCACGTGTTTGTGAGTAACCAACTGACGCGCCTGAGCACGTGAAGCGGCAAACCCTAAACGATAAATTGTATTATCTAATCTGGCTTCTAACAACTTAAACAAGTTATCGCCCGTTACCCCTTTTTTTCTCGATGCTTTCTCGAATAGGTTTCTAAACTGGCGCTCTAACAAACCGTAAGTGTATTTTGCTTTTTGCTTTTCTTGCAACTGTATAGCATATTCACTTTTAGTCTTTCTTTTCTTGGAAAGTCCATGCTGACCGGGAGCATAGCTGCGCTTATCGAAATACTTATCGGATCCGAAAATGGCATCTCCGAACTTACGCGCTATCTTGGTTTTGGGCCCTATATATCTTGCCATAACTTTATGATTCTAAATTTTCTGTATTAAACTCTTCTTCTTTTAGGAGGACGGCACCCGTTGTGCGGAATGGGAGTGGTATCATTTATTACCGTCACCTCAATACCGCTCGAATAAATAGTACGAATAGCTGATTCGCGACCAGCTCCCGGGCCTTTTACAAATACCTCTACCTTTCTCAAACCTGCATCGTGTGCCACTTTAGCCGCTTCCGAGGCAGCCATCTGTGCGGCATAGGGAGTGTTCTTTTTTGAACCGCGGAATCCTACTTTCCCGGCAGAACTCCAACTGATGGTATGACCCTGCATATTGGTGAAAGTGATAATGATGTTGTTGAAAGTAGCATTCAGGAAAACCTTTCCTTCACTATCTACTTTTACCACTCTCTTTTTTGCTTTCGCTTTAGCGGTAGCCGATTGTGATTGTTGTTGTTGCTTTGCCATCTTTAATCTTAATTTTCTATTTTCTGCTAACTGTTACAGATTACTTGGTTACCATTTTCTTATTGGCCACTGTTTTTCTCTTCCCTTTTCTTGTTCTTGCATTGGTTTTGGTTCTTTGACCGCGAACAGGTAGTCCTTTTCTATGGCGGATTCCTCTGAATGAACCAATGTCTTGAAGTCTTTTAATATTCTGCTGCACTTCTCCGCGTAGTTCCCCCTCTAATTTCAGGTGGTTTGCCAAATAGGTCAGAATACCGTTTATCTGCTCATCGTTCCAGTCGGATACTTTAATGTTTAAGTCAATTCCATTACTGGTTAGAATTTTGGCGGCTGTAGTTCTGCCAATTCCATAAATGTAAGTAAGGGCAATTACGCCTCTTTTATTTTTCGGTAGGTCTATCCCTGCTATACGTGCCATGCTATGTAATCTCTGGTTTAGGTGAAATGATTATCCCTGACGTTGTTTAAACTTTGGATTCTTTTTATTGATGATAAAAACAACTCCCTTGCGTCTTACTACTTTGCAATCCGCGCTTCTCTTCTTTACTGATGCTCTTACTTTCATGATGATTTATTTATTCGATGACTTGCTTGTGTCTATTTGTATCTGAATGTTATTCTGCCCTTATTTAAATCATACGGACTCATCTCCACTTGCACTCTATCTCCGGGCAAAATTTTGATGTAGTGCATCCTCATCTTTCCTGATATGTGAGCAATTATTTCGTGCCCATTTTCCAGCTTTACACGAAACATCGCATTGCTCAATGCTTCAGTGATGATTCCGTCTTGTTTTATCAGGTCTTGTTTTGCCATTTAATGTGTTAATCCCTATGGTTTTGCACGCTTTTTGGCACTGCTTTCCAAAAATGGACTGCAAAGATAGATTTTATGAACAATGCAGCAAATTTTTGTCAGTAAATTTTCAGCTAATTCCCGTCTTCTCAAATCCCGACCAAATCCTTATTTTTCTCCATCGCCTCTTCAATCCATTTAAAGGTGGAAAGGATATCTGCTTTCCCTGATTTCACCGCTACGGTATGCTCGTAATGGGCAGATGGTTTCCCGTCCTGGGTAGCAATTGTCCAATGGTCGCGTTTTGTATAAATATCTTTCTTGCCAAGATTCACCATTGGCTCAATAGCTATTACACAATTTTCGGGTAGCCGAGTTCCTTGTCCTCTTCTTCCATAATTGGGGACTTGAGGATCTTCATGTATCGTTCGTCCTACTCCATGCCCCACTAATTCGCGAACACATTTATAGGGGTGTCGCACCTCACAATATTCTTGAACCGCAAACCCAATATCCCCGGTACGCTTTCCCGCCAGAGCCTGTTCGATACCAAGATATAGAGATTCTTTTGTTACTCTCATGAGTTGAGCCGATTCCTGTGGCAGTTCTCCGATTCCGAAAGTATAAGCCATATCCCCGTGAAATCCATTCATAAAAACGCCACAGTCCACGGATACAATGTCTCCCGATTTAAACTCACTTTTTTTAGGAATGCCATGCACCACTTCGTCATTCATCGAAATACATAGTGTATTGGGAAATCCTTCATAGCCTTTAAAGGAAGGTACCCCACCTTTATCTCTTATAAATTCTTCTGCCAGTTTATCTATTTCCTCACCGGTAATTCCTGCTTTCAAAACACCGGCAACCACCGCGAGTGTTTGGGAAAGTAATTCACAACTCTTCCGGATCAATTCAATTTCTTCAGCAGTATTAATTCGTATAGCCATATTTAAACTAATACCCCCTCCCTTTGAAAAAAAAGAGTATCTATTTTATCAGTAGCTTGTTTGATACATCTGTCCTTGTCTTCCCTTAATTCTTCCGGAAGAGGTAAGTCCATCGTAGTGGCGATTGAGCAGATAGGTTTCTACCGTTTGCAGCGTATCTAAAATAACAGCCACCATGATAAGGATAGAAGTGCCCCCGAAGAACAGTGCAAAAGACTGGTTTACATCGAAAAGCATAACAATGGCGGGCATAATAGCTACTACACCGAGGAATGCCGCACCGGGTAAAGTGATTCTTGAAATTACCGCATCTATAAACTCTTCTGTTTTCTTACCCGGCTTAATTCCCGGAATAAAACCACTATTTCTTTTCAGGTCATCCGCAATTTGAGTAGGGTTTATAATCAAAGCGGTATAGAAGTACGTGAAAGCTACTATCAACAGAAAATAGGTTGTATTGTACGGTATTGACTTGATGTCATTAAAGGCGATCAGGAATTTGCTGTTTTGATCGAAACCAGGCAAAAACTGTGCAATGGTTG
>CAZQYO010000023.1:13167-15728 GCA_964597415.1 uncultured Chitinophaga sp. | reverse complement strand
CTATGACTATGGTTAACTTAGGCACCACTGAGTTAGAAACCGCACTTACCATTTTAGCCCCATCCTTTATAATGCCGCCATGTTCGCTGCGCGAGCCTACCATAAAGCCGGTTACATCTTGCAGAAAAACAAGGGGTATCTTTTTCTGGTTACAGTTCATGATAAAGCGAGCCGCTTTATCGGCACTATCAGAGTATATCACTCCGCCAAACTGCATTTCGCCCTTTTTACTCTTTACTACTTTGCGTTGGTTGGCGACTATGCCCACCGCCCATCCGTCAATACGGGCATATACGCACACAATAGACTTGCCGTATTCCTCCTTATATTCTACCCACTCCGAATTATCTACTAATCGCTTAATAATTTCATGCGTGCTGTATTGGCTGGTAATATTTTCGGGGATGATGCCGTAGATATCTGCGGGGTTTTCATTGGGAGGAACCGAAGCAATGCGGTCGAATCCTGCTTTTTCGTTGTGTCCCATTTTGTCCACTAAGTCGCGAATGGTTTTCAAGCAATGAGCATCGTCTTTCATTTTGTAATCAGTCACTCCGGAAATTTCGCAATGAGTGGAAGCCCCGCCTAATAATTCATTGTCAATATCCTCCCCAATAGCCGACTTTACCAAATAACTCCCCGCCAGAAACACAGAACCGGTTCCTTCTACAATTAGTGCTTCGTCACTCAATATCGGGAGATAAGCCCCTCCCGCTACACAACTGCCCATAATAGCAGCAATCTGGGGAATGCCCATAGAGCTTAGAATAGAGTTGTTATAAAAAATACGTCCAAAGTTTTCCTTGTCGGGAAACACTTCATCCTGCATCGGCAGATAAGCACCGGCACTATCCACTAAGTAAATGATGGGGATATGGTTTTCGATAGCTATTTCTTGAGCGCGAAGATTCTTTTTAGCTGTGATGGGAAACCATGCACCGGCTTTTACCGTGGCATCGTTGGCTACTACAATGCACAGACGACTTTTAATGTAGCCCAACTGCACTACCACTCCTCCCGATGGGCAACCGCCTTCGCTTTCATACATGTCATACCCGGCAAACTCGCCTACCTCTACAGTTGGTTTGTTTTTATCGAGCAGTTGCTCTATCCGCTCTCTGGCGGTCATCTTGCCTCTCGCTTTGTGCTTCTCGATTGCTTTTTTTCCTCCTCCCAAGCGCACTTGCTCACTCACCCGTCTTAAATCGCTGAGCAACATTTTCATGGCATCCTCATTTTTGTTGAATTCCATATTTATCTTCTCCTTCTTTTTCGAATCGTCTTCGTTAATTTTCATGTAATGCTTTTGTTTAGGCGTGCTAAATTATAAGATTCACCTGCATTTGAAACAAAGCATTTTAAGGAGATAAAGTGGAAGCAAAGATTTCTATATTCATCCGCGCATGATGAAAAGGATAAGAGTAAAACTGTTGTTGCTGTTGGTTATTTCTGCCATCACCGGTTTGCAGGCACAAGATACCGCTGTGGTGGCTGATGGAGGTAAGCCTTCTACTCCTGTATATAATGTGGATACCACAGTGTTGGACTCCTTTTATCGAAGCTATGGCATTGATATACACACCGCTGCTCAACCCGAATTGTATGCGGAAGTGTTCCATTGGTATCGCACTTGTTACCGGTACGGTGGTTCAGGAGCCAAAGGAATTGATTGCAGTGGCTTTACGAATATGCTTTACGAAAAAGTGTACGACAAAAAGATTCCGAGAGCCTCGTACCTCATTTATGAGGAGTGTAGGACATTGGGTAAAAAGGAGGAAATGCAAGAGGGGGATTTTGTGTTTTTCAAAATCAAAAAGAAAAGAGTTTCACATGTGGGGGTGTACTTGCAGAACAACAAATTTGCTCACTCCTCTACCCAAATGGGGGTTATTATCAGCGATCTGGATGAAGCCTATTACCGTAAATATTTTTTCAAGGCGGGAAGGTTAAAGTAATTATCTGATGCTCTTCAGGAGCAGGTTTTCTGCAAAGTCCACTATATTTTGCGGCTTCAGTTTCCGCCAAAGAATGTCGCTGTAGTGTTTCCCCATGTTTACATAATGGTGCACACCGCCCTGCTGCATTTCGCTAATCACATGCTCTCTGAAATTGATGGCCAATATCCAGCCTTCGCTTTCGCGAATATCCTCGTACCATTCTTCATAATACAAATCATCGGAGGCGTGATAGTTCAAAACGTTTTCTCCAATGAGTACAAAACGTGAAATCCCTTCGGCTATCATAGGGTCTATGATGCTGCGCTTCAACTCCATAATGTCGTTATGCAAGGCATCGTTCCATTCCCCCATTAGCTCGATGACCGCGATAGGCTGCTCGTAATTCACATAAAGTATTTTGCAGTAAAGAGTAGAGGAGCCAAAGTTGTCCCACTGCGGATGTATATAGTGATTGTAAATGCGATCTTGAAAATGAAATTCACTATACTGCTTGCCGTATAAAGGAGATAACGTATCTTCGGCAGCCACGTAGTAATCGCGCCAGTGGTAGTAGGGTTCTATGTCGTGCATTGGGTAGCCTCAGAAATATAGTCGGGAGCAAAC
>CAZQYO010000023.1:0-13157 GCA_964597415.1 uncultured Chitinophaga sp. | reverse complement strand
TTTTAATTTTAAACCACAAATAGCAAACTCTCTTATTTTAGCTTCCTTATGAAAAATGCACTGCTCGCTGTGATGGCCACTTTCGGTTTTCTGTTTTTTAATTCGTGTGAAAAGTGCTATCGCTGTCATAACATTTGTCAGGTATGTCAGGAGCAACATGAAGATACTACCCTCACTATTACTGTTTGCTCCGATGTGTTTGGAGAAGCCTATTATCAGGAATACATAGATTCTCTTACCTCGCCCGCTTTGGGTTGGACTTGCACAGATGCCGGCTCTAACCGAACTACACGCTTTTGCGGAACTAAATCGGGTAACAATACTCAACTGCTGAACAAAAAAAGTCAGGGGCTGATATGCGCTCCGGAAGAATAGAAGGGGAGCTTTCTTGATGAGCAAATAATTTTCACCAAAAGCGATAAAATTCAAGGGTCAGCTCACTTTAAAGACTACCTAATTCTATCTATACTCGCCAGAAGGCGATGCACTCCGGCAAAAGCTGTAAGAAGTCGTCTGAGCACTTTGCCTATTTTTAGTTATCTGTTTCATAGAATCTTTAATCATCCGGTAGCAGGAAGGCATAGGATAAATTTACTCCTTCATCTATCATTTCTTCTTAAAAACCCGGATGATAAATGCGCTCCGCAAGTTTTAGGATTTCATTTTTATCGAAAGTCATTCGTTTGAATTGCTGTTTTTCAAACATTTCCATTTGATCAGTATAATGCTTGCTCTCCGGATGAGTAGATGCTCCATAAGCATTTATAGAATTTACTTCTACCCCTTCTGGTGAGTAGCGGTTCATTTGTATATATCCGTCACCGCCAATTACACGGTATATCCCCTGTTTCTTATCCCATAGTTTGCAATCAGCTGCACGAGGCACCTCTCTCAATCCACTGGCCGGAATATTTACATTACCGCGAATGTGCCGTTGTAAATCACCTAATGTAATATCAATGCTGTGATGGGTTTGTAAAAGGAATTTTTTTGCCTGATGGATGGCTTCAACAGCGTCTTTTTCACTTACCGGCTGTTGGCGAATCATAAACATGGCAAATGGCCATTTGTATTTTTTGATAAGGTACTCGTGCATCAACATAGCAATAGGAGCGTCACGGTTGTTGGTGCTGCCATCAAAATTCCAATGCTTCAGTTTTAGAATGCAGTCCGCTATTTTAGGAGATTTGTTTTCGTCCAGTGAATAAACTAATCGAAACCTTTGTGCATAGCTCGAGTCACGGCAATAGTGCATATCAAATTTGATTCGGTTAAAATCTTTCCATGTCAGTTTGCCGGAAAGTACTTTCAACATTTCCCCGAAACGTTCGCCCCTGTTATATTGAAAATGCTGGCAACCGGTAAAGTTTCCTCTCCAGTTGCAGGTCTCACCGCTGGTATTAAGTGGTGTTTCATTGCAATTGAAAACATATCCGCAATCTGGATTTAAAAGAGCCGGCTTTTTATCATACGGTAGTAGTTGGTGCCAAACTATATCGGAACGAGTGCCATCCATGGGCAGGTGCGATAATTCAGGTTTAGGACGAATAGGGAACATCCCACCGCTTTGCCAGAAAATATTTCCCTGCCGGTCAGCATAGATAATATTAAACAACGGGATGGCCTCCATGTGAATGGCTTTTTCAAATTCATATAGATTGGTGGCTTTGTTCATCCGATACCATTGTTCGGCCGCCCGCATATCTCGATTTGCCGGAAAACGCAGAGCGAAATAACCTTGCTTTGTTTTGAAAACAGGTCCTTGTTCATTGTAACGTAATTTCTTAGTAATGGTCAGTGTAACTCCTCCGAGCTTTATTTTCAGTTTTACTTTTCCTGTTTTGAAATTGACCCACTTGCCATCATACAGATATTCATTCCTCTTTACATGCAGTTTGTAAATATCTCCGGTAGTGTGATAGTTGGTGGTGTGTGCCCAACCCAAATAGCGATTAGTGCCTACAAAAATGGTGGCTCCTCCGGGGAACAGACCTCCGATAATATCCCAGCCTTCTTCACTGCTGATATGAGCTTCGTACCATGAAAATGGACCTTCAATAGGTTGGTGTGAATTAATCAATAACCATGCTTTCCCATCTTCTGTTTTTTGTGGAGCGATTGCCATGGCATTAGACCCCGTTTCATTAGGCTCATAAAAATCATTGATGCGATTTTCTTTGATCGCTTTTAAAGCAAGTCCGGCACCCGACAATAACGTAAGGTTAAGCGTGTAGCCCTTTATGGCATCTTTCACCGTAAATGGCAAGGCGTTTTTTTGAAGCACTTCATTTGGGTGAGAAGTGGCGTAATCATTCACTCCCCGAATATATCCATTCATTACTTTTATGAAATCAGGAGAGAGATCCTTTTCAAAGTTGTTTTCTACAAAAGTGTCAATGCCGAAAAATTGCATGGCGTAATCAAATAATACTCCGTTTTTCCCTTCTGCTATCCCCAACATTCCTTTAGCCGCTAAAAGATTTTCCTGAATACTTTTAAAATCATCTTCACTGTGTGCCCAAGCCAAACCATAGGCTGCTTCTGCATCTGTTTTTGCAAAAATATGCGGTACCCCAAAACTGTCTCGAGCGATGGTTACGCTTTGTGGGTTTATTTGAGAAAAAGCAAGGGATTCGGTAAACAATAAAACAAGTAATACTGAGATTTTCATGTGTTGATTCGCGTAATAGGGCATCTAAAATTTAAAATAGACAAATAGCCTTCCGAAGTTTTTGCTGTCGTTTTCCATGCGGTGATACAGAGCTTTAATATGCGGCTGTTGAAGAAATCGCTGTACTTTCTTTTTCAACTGTCCGCTGCCTTTCCCCGGAATTATTTCCACTTCGCGGATGTGATTTTTGATAGCTTCATCGAAGGCTTCCTGCAAAGCTTTGTCTATGGCCTTACTGTTGTTGTAAATATCGTGAAGATCTACTTTGATTTTTGCCATGAAAGAGAGATAACAATTTAGAAACGGTAACCTGTTTTTTCGATAAAGAAATCAGCCACCCTTCGTTTTGCTTCTTTAGGATTTATATCGTATGAATGAAGCATCCTCCGCACTAATCGCTTTAGTATTTTCTTTTCGAATCCCGAAGAAAAACTATCAATAGCATTGTTGGCAGACTTGCGGGCGGTATCCAAAGCATCATATAAATACACTTTTGCCATCTCTTTTTTAATTTCTAATTCCGCCTTGTCCACCTCTTGCTTTTCCGTCAGTTTTTTTACTCTAAGGAAGGCAGATTCAGTAATGAAAGCCATCGCCAGAATATCAGCGAGGTTCATGACAATTTCCTGCTCATCCACTAATTTCTCTTTTAGTCTATTGCCTGCAGCTCCTGTCAAAATCATAAATAATGCTTTCAGGTTATTGACAAATTTAAATTCAGCGACCAAATGTCCGCTGCTGAATGGGTTGTAATTTTGAAGTATGGCGGAGGGGATGCTTTTCTTGGCTAAACTCAGTTGAAGTTCCTTAGTAACAAAAGCTCGTTTGTAGAATTCAGCTAAAGCCAACATGCGATTTATCTCATTTGTACCTTCATAGATTTTAGTGATTCGCGCATCGCGGTAAGCCATTTCTACTCCCGTTTCAGTGCTGTACCCCATGCCGCCAAACATTTGAATAGCTTCGTCACCGGTATTGCACATGGCCTCTGACCCTTGCACTTTCAGCAAGGCACATTCAATCGCGTATTCGCGCATGGCGTTTATCTTAGAGTCATTGGCGTTACTTCCGCTTTTCAGTAGTTCAGCATGTTTTTTGTCCACATCCGCTCCTACGCGGTAAGTACCCGATTCAATGGCAAATGCAGTAGCGGCAATGGTTCCTATTTTTTGTTTCATGGCACCAAAATCAGAGATGGGTTTACCAAACTGAATTCGTTGGGAGGTGAATTCAATGCACTTATCTAAGCCGAATTTCATTCCACCTACACCACCCGCAGCAATTTTTATTCGCCCGCTGTTGAGGATGTTCAGTGCCATGTTGAATCCTTTGCCGCGTTCACCCAAAAGATTCTCTTTAGGCACTTTGCAATTATTGAAAAATACCTGAACGGTAGAGGATGCTTTGATTCCCATTTTCTTCTCCTCCTTCCCCAGTTCGATGCCACCAAATGATTTCTCTACTATGAAAGCGGAGAGTTTTTCATCCTCCTCAATCTTTGCAAATACGGTGAATACTTCTGCAAATCCTCCATTGGTGATCCACATTTTTTGTCCGTTCAGCACGTAGTGAGTACCTTCCGCATTTAGCACCGCTTTGGTTTTTCCGCTGTTCGCGTCAGAACCGGCTGTAGGTTCGGTAAGGCAATACGAGCAACCTTTTTCGCCACTGGCAATGGCCGGGAGGTATTTCTTTTTTTGTTCTTCTGTGCCGTACCATAAAATGGGGAGCGAGCCGATGGAAGTTTGACAACCGATAGTGGTTGCAAAGGAGAAACCGAGGGCTAAGGCTTCGGTAAATAGCAAGCCTGTATTGAAATCAAGCCCCATACCTCCGTATTGTTCATCAATGGACACTCCGCATAAGCCGAGTTCTGCGGCCTTGTGAAAAATTTCAAGTACTAAATCTTTATCCTTTTCAGCATCTAATGAAGCGAGTTTGGCCATGCCCATGCTGTGTACTTCTTTCAGCATAAACTCCTTCACTGTATTAAACACCATTTTTTGTAATTCGGTAAATTCCTCCGGAACAAACACATCTTTCACTGCTGTATCGCGGAATAAAAATTCTCCTCCCACTAAATTTGATTTCGTTGTCATTTGCTTGTTTTATAGTTAGGCTAAAAGTGAAGATTTTATTCCGAACCGTGTTTGGGAAATACAAACAGCCCCCGCCCGCCTAAAATTTTTCTAAGAGAACGAATTGCCTATTTTGGCGACATGAGAATTTCACTGCTCTTTCTTTTGTTGAGTACACTCTTATCTTCCTGCATTATTTTGCCCAAATCTTTTCAAACAAAGGATGAAATTATTACTACCGGTCCGGGTCCGGAGGATATGGTGTTGGATACTATTTCAGCGAAGCCGCGATTGTTGTTATCCTGCAATGCGAGAAGGGAAGGACAAGCACATTATGGGGAAATCAATGTATATGATCTCCAAACCGGAGTAGTGAAGATTTTGAGACGCAGCCATGAGCCGGAGGGCTTAGTTTTTAATCCGCACGGCATTGATTTAGTGCAAGTGAAAGATACGCTGATATTGTTAGTAGTGAATCACGAGCGCAAGATAAAAGTGAACTCCATTCTGCGTTATCGCGTTACCGAGGACGAATTGATGTTTCTGAATAAAATTACAGATCCATTGTTTAGCTCGCCAAACGCGGTGACCGGCTTTGCGGATGGGACTATGCTGATTTCAAACGAAGCGAAAAAGGCAGGCAGCATCTGGGAGCCTTTACTAAAGTTGAAGCGGGCACAAATTATTTTCTGGGATGGAGACTCTTGCTCTGTGGCTTCACAGAAGTATTGCTACAGCAACGGCATTACTCACCGCAACGGAAAAGTGTATTTAGCGAGTACTCTCCAAAACAAAATATGGCAGTTTGATTTTGTGGGAGGGAAGATGATTCACCGCGAGGTAATCGCTCATGTACATGGAGCCGACAATTTGCGCTTTATGGGTAATGGTCTTCTGGTAGCCTGTCATCTTCGCTTTATTGATTTTCTAAAGCACATGAAAAATTCCTCTCATTATTCTCCTACAACTGTTTATCGCATTGATCTTGAAACCCGCAAAGCGGAAGTTGTATATTTTGATAGTGGTGCACAACTCAGTGCTGGTTCTACGGCTGTGAGCTATGGGGGTTACTTGTATGTGAGTGGTGTATTTGACTCAAAAATATCCAGAAAGAAGGAGTGATTAGAAGAAGATGGCCACCTCTTCTTTGGCGGGTGTTTTCATAGCGCGAAACATGCCCGGTGTGTTGAACACGATGACCACTTCACCACTTTTATCGGTAGCGATTAAGCCGCCTTCGCCTTTTACTTCCATCAATTTATGGTTCACTACAAAGTCACAGGCTTCCTGTAGGCTCATCCCTTTGTATTGCATCAGGCAGTGAATATCGTACGCCACCACTTGTTTTATGAAAATCTCCCCGTGCCCCGTACAGGAGATGGCACAGCTTTCATTGTTGGCATAAGTGGCCACTCCTATTAGCGGGCTATCGCCAATTCGGCCTTTCATTTTGTTCATCATGCCCCCGGTAGAAGTGGCGGCTGCCAGATTCCCCTTTGCATCACAGGCGACTGCGCCCACGGTTCCGAATTTCTTTTCATCGCCCGATGATATATCGTGGTCTAAACTCACCGAGCCACTGCCGCGCATTTTCATCCATTGCTGATAGCGGTATTCATCGTGGAAATAAGTTTTCTCCATACTGGGCATCCCTATACTTTTTGCAAACTCTTCGGCTCCTTGCCCTCCGATAAAAACATGGGGAGTTTTTTCCATCACTGCTCTCGCTAATGCTACGGGATTTTTTACCTGCTGTATCATAGCCACGGCTCCGGCTAATCCGGTTTCTCCATCCATTACAGAAGCATCCATTTCATATTCCCCCTGCACATTCAGCACCGCTCCTCTGCCCGCGTTGAAAAGGGGGCAATCTTCTAACAAACAGACCGCTTTTTCTACGGCATCTAAGGCACTTCCTCCTTTCTTTAATATCTCGTAGCCTGCATGAAGTGTTTCCGTTAGTGCTTGTTCATAAGCTGCTACTCTTTCCGAGGCAATGTTCTTTTTCAGAATATTCCCGGCTCCGCCATGTATAGCTAAGGCTACTTTCATTTCTTGTAGTAGTTGTGTTTATTTTAATGCTTGCTCTAAGTCTGTGATAACATCCTGTACGTCTTCAATCCCTACTGATAGACGAATAAGACCATCTGTAATGCCGAATTTTTCGCGTTGTGCTTTGGGTACAAAATAGTGACTCATGGATGCCGGATGTTGAATGAGTGTATCAATAGTGCCGAGTGAAGCAGTGAGTTGACAGAAACGGACTTTTTTTATCAGTTTAAGTCCGCTTTTATATCCTCCCTTTAATTCAAAAGACAGCACTCCTCCAAAATTTTTCATCTGCTTTTTGGCCAATGCGTGATTGGGATGTTCTTTTAACCCGAGGTAATTCACTTTTGAAATGGCCGGATGCTGTTGAAGAAATTTTGCTACAGCAAGGGTATTGCTGCAATGCTTATCCATACGCAGAGCAAGAGTTTTCATACCGATGTTCAGCAGCCAGGCATCGAAGGGGCTACAGATAGAGCCATTCAGTTTGCGAATTTTCCAAACCTCTTTTTCTATAAACTTCACATCGCGGCTTACTACAAAACCGCTAAGCGCAGTTCCGTGACCATTAAGATATTTGGTGGCAGAATAAATAACAAAATCTGCTCCGTAGCGAAAGGGTTGTTGCAGATATGGAGAAGCAAAGGTATTGTCAACGGCCAATTTTGCTTTGAAGCGATGCGCCACGGTGGCCAGTGCTTTAAGCGGGTAGCAATGGAGCGTGGGGTTTGAAGGAGTTTCGGCATACAACAGACGGATATTTTTTTTCTGCTTTAGTGTTTCCTCTATCTCCGGGAGATTGGCAAAGTCGGCATATATTACTTCTATCTGAAAGGCGGCTGCGTAATAATTAAAGTAATCAACGGAAGTGCCATAGATATTACCTTGTGCCAAAATAGCATCTCCGGGGCGAAGCATGCTCTGAAACAATGCGGAGAGAGCGCTCATGCCCGATGAGAAGACCAATGCTTTTGCCTTTTCCTTCAATCCGAAGGTTTCTAATTGAGCCAATTTTTCTTCTACTATTTCTGCGTTTGGATGGCTCCATCTGGAATAGATATAAGCTTCAGCTTTCCCTTCAAAAACTTGTTGTGCTTTTTCTGCCGATTCATACACGTAAGTAGAGGTAGTGTAAATAGGCGCTGCGTGCGGATGTATGTGCTTTGTGGTAGAGAAATTATCCTGTGAAGTAATGGATGAAAATCCCTTTGATAGGCTTGTTTTTTTTTGCTTCATACTTGCGAATGTTGAAAAATAAGTCAATTTAGTGTCTGTAAATAGTCAGCGAAAATGGGATATTCTATTCAAAGGCATTTGGAGTATAATTTATGGGCCAATGGCAAAATTGTGGAATTTTTGAAAAGCGTGGATGACCGCCTTTTGGATAAAGAACTAAAGAGCAGTTTTTCTACTGTCCGCAAAACCTTTTATCATATTTGGGATGCTGAAATTATTTGGCTAAAAAGAGTTAAAGGGGAGTCGGTCACTACTTGGCCAAGTGAGAATAATACCACTGATGAGGAAAACTCTTTTAGTGCATTTTTGAAAAACTCTGAAGAACTGCTGGATTTTGTAAGTAACAAGAAGCGAGATTTCTTGGATTCGAAAATTACTTACACCAATATTAAAGGCAATAAATACACTAACACTATTGAAGATGTGCTGTTCCACGTAGTGAATCACAGTACTTTTCATCGCGGACAGTTGGTTACTATGCTGCGCGAGTTAGGGTACGAGAATTTTCAAGCTCAGGACCTCATTGCTTTTCTACGCCAGCAGCAAGCCATTAATCAGAACTAAAGCAACCTTCCAGTTCTTCTAAACTGTGCAATTTTCGATCGGCTATTACTAACCGCGGTTCGTTGTATGCTGCCGAATCCGGCACTATGATACATTTCATTTTTGCGGCTTTAGCGGCCAGCAAACCGTAGTAGGAATCTTCTATCACCAAGCAATCGGGCGGATGTATGCCCAGTGTTTCGGCTGTTCGCAAAAATACAGCAGGATGCGGTTTGCCATACACCTCCTGCTCGGCTGAAACGAGTAAATCAAAGTAATCTTCTATCTGCAATTTTTTTACCGCTGCTTTTATCAATCGCATGGCAGAGGAAGATGCTAATGCCATTTTCTTCCCTTTGCTCTTCAATAATTTTAGTGAAGCCTGTACGCCCGGCATCGCTTCTGCGTGGTACATCATCGCATTTTCCATTTCATCTATTACCTCATCGTGTATCTGTTTTTTGCTCTTTCCTTCCCAAGGTTGCTGTCTCCACCAGAAATCTACCACCTCATCAAATCGAAGCCCTGTTGTATGCAGGCAATCTGATTCGTTTAAGTGTAAACCCACCGTAGCAAACACTTTTATTTCGGCCTGCCGCCAAAAGGGTTCACTGTTAATAATTACCCCATCCATGTCGTATATCACGAGCTTAAATTGTTCTAACATTTTTAACTATTACTTTTGTCCGCAAAATAACCGCTCCTTGCATTTCATCCCTGAATTTTTTTCTCATTTTCTTGAGCCTGATCCTAAAACCGCCTTTCTGGTGGTGCTTAACCTAATAGTGATAGAGAGCTTGCTTTCCATAGATAATGCCGCAGTGTTGGCCACTATGGTGATGGATTTACCGGCTCACCAACGCAAGCGCGCCCTTCGTATCGGAGTAATTCTGGCTTATTTATTTCGGGGAACCGCTCTTGTTTTTGCCAGCATCTTGATAGAAATAAACTGGTTGAAGTTAGTGGGGGGCGGCTATCTGCTTTATCTCAGCCTTCATTATTTCTATAAATTGGTGCGTAAGCGAAAGCACATACTTGGAATAGAGCAACAGGAACTACAGCCGGAGATAAAGCACCCCAAAAGGATAGCTGGTCTTAGTTTGTTTTGGAGTACTGTCATCATGGTAGAGTTGATGGATCTCACTTTTTCGTTAGACAATGTATTTGCCGCAGTAGCTTTTACTAAAAACATTTATCTCATCTGTACGGGGGTGTTTATCGGCATTATAACTATGCGCATTGTAGCCGGGTATTTTATTACCATGATGGAAAAGTTTCCTTTTTTAGACAGCGTAGCTTTTGCGGTGATAGGGATTTTAGGACTGCGCTTGTGTATAGATTTTAGCTGCGTCTATTTTCCCGATAATGCGCTTTGCAGATTGTTTGAGCAAGAACATTCCGATTTCTTTTTTTCCTTGCTTACGGTAGCGGTGTTTTTTGTACCTATTATCGGTTCACTTTTGTTCAACTTTCCCAAGCGGAATAAGTAATGCTAAAGAGTAGAGCCAACTTTGGCATACACGATATTTCTTTTTTTATTTTCACTCTAAACTAAAACGCATGAAGATTCTTTTGCCATTACTAATGGTTTTGTTTGCTCTATGCAGTGCAATGGGGCAGTCGGCCAGCACAAAAACTCAGAGTAAGTCAGTCACCATAAACAAGACGGAAGCGGTTGCCAAAGGCAGTAAAGGAGGAGGGGCTACGGCCAATAAATCAGGCTCGGAAATTAAGAACTCGAAAGGGGGAGGAGTGGAGGCTAAGAAGGGAGAGGTGTCCGCTAAAAAATCGAACGGAAACGGTGCTGAGGTAAATAAGAAGGGAGTGGATGTGAAAGGGAAAAAGGGCGGAATGGTGATTGACAAAAAGAAATTGGAAATAAAGTCAAAGAAGTTTAATGTGAAACTTGGAGGCGGTTAAGTGGTCTCTCAGAGGGAGGCGATAAAAATTTAGCGGAAAGGTCTTGTCCGCAAAAAACGCTACAGCACGCCCGCCCGTGGGAGAGTGATGTGCCTAAGAAGGACGAAGTAAGGCGCCATCTATTTCTAATTTATTATGGGACGCGCGAGAGGAAGCACGATCTTACATTCTTTCACCTTAGTTTAGAAAGAAGAAGTGGAGCAAAATGAAGTAAGTTTTATAATCCGCTTTTCTATTAACTTCGATTCCCTTTTGCTATGATATCCAAATTTACCATACAGCGAATTACTGACGAAGCTCGTGTAGAGGACGTGGTTGGTGAATTTGTAACGCTTAAAAGGTGCGGATCCAACCTCATTGGGCTATGTCCTTTTCACAATGAGAAAACGCCTTCTTTTAATGTGAACCCGGCTCGTAACATCTATAAATGTTTTGGTTGCGGCAAAGCCGGTGGTCCGGTTCAGTTTCTCATAGATTATCAGCAGATGAGTTACCCCGATTCGCTGCGGTACCTCGCTAAAAAGTATAACATAGAGATTGATGAGGAGCAGGTGAGTGATGAGCAAAAGCAGAAGGAATTTGAGAAATATAGTTTAGTAGAGAGTATTCACATCGCCAATTCATTTGCACAGAAGTTCTATACGGATTATATGCTGCATCAAGAAGAGGGTGGCATAGGGCTTTCCTATTTTAAAGAGCGTGGATTTTTGAACAACACTATTGAAAAATTTCAGTTGGGCTTTGCGCCTGATAAGGGTGATGCGTTTACGAAGTACGCGCTGCAAAATGGCTTTCAGTTAGAGGTGTTGAAGAAAGCCGGACTTACATCTCCCAAAGAAGGAAGCACCTATGATTTTTTTCGCCATCGCGTCATGTTTCCTATCCACAATATGACGGGAAAAGTGGTAGCCTTTGGCGGACGAATTATGGCGAAAGACCCCAAGTCGCCTAAGTACGTAAACACTGCCGAGAGTGAAGTATATCAGAAAAGCCGGATTCTCTATGGCGCTTATTTTGCCAAGACGGAAATCAGTAAACAGAATGAATGTTTGTTGGTAGAAGGATATACCGATGTAATTTCGCTGCATCAATCAGGTATTGAAAATGCGGTTGCTTCGTCCGGCACAGCGCTTACTCCCGATCAAATTAGATTGATAAAACGAATCACCCCTAATATTACAATGCTCTATGATGGCGATGCAGCGGGGATTAAAGCAGCCTTGCGTGGAACCGATTTGATATTGGAAGAAGGGATGAATGTGCGGGTGGTGATTTTACCCGATGCTGAAGACCCCGACTCGTATGTGCGCAAAATAGGCTCCGAAGGCTTTGCGCAGTATGTGAAAGCTAACCGTAAAGACCTTATCCTTTTTAAAACATCACTATTTGCAGATGAAACAAAAAAAGATCCGATTAAAAAGGCGGAATTGATACATGACATTGTGCAATCTATCGGTAAAATCCCGGACTCGATACAGCGCTCGGTATATGTAAAGGAGTGTTCTCAGCTATTTGAAATGAATGAGCAGGTGCTGATCACCGAAGTAAATAAACTGAGGAGAAAGAAGATAAGTGAGCAGCAAAAGGCAGCCGAAAAAGAGGAGGAAACCACTAACCAAAATAAGCAAGAAGACTTTCTTCCGCAGCATCTTCATCAGGAGCAGTTTCAGCAACAGGTGTCTAATATGCGGGTGCTGGAACGCGATATTATTCGGATTCTTCTCGATTTTGGTTCGTGGGAGATTCCGGTAGAAAATGAAGTTTTGTCAGTTACTGCTTACGTGTTAGAAGAGTTAGAAGATATCGAGTTTCAGACAGAAGAATACAAAGCTATTCTTACCATCATTCGTCAGGAACTGGCACAGGGAGAGGTGAAGGATGATAAATTCTTTACCACTTATGAAGAGGAGAAAATAAGATCAGTTGCTATTGAAATTCTCACTGAGCCTTACTCGCTGAGTGAAAACTGGTGGAACAAATACAAAATTGTAGTTCCTGAAAAGAAATACACTTTTATAAAAGACATTCAATCTTCTATTCTTCGTTTAAAGCAGTATCTAAACATTGTGGAAATAAAAAAAGTGGAGCAGCTAATCAAAGAAGCGCAAGACGAAACAGAACAGATAAAACTGATGAAGGTGCACAGAACGCTTATTGAACAGAAAAAAGAATTTGCTCTAACGGTCGGCAATGTGATTTATCGCCCCACTACGTAAGTGAGTACTTGGTCTTTGAAAAATTCATAGTGCACTACCAGAGGAATTTCTTTGATTGCTTTTGATTTTATGACTGCTTTTAAGTCTCCTTTTTCGCAAAGTTGAAACGGCTCAATGAGCAGTTGTCCTTTAAAATCTAATTGTTTTTGTCCGTGCAGTTTGTAGAGTGACTCTTTCGCACTCCAATACAAAATCAACTTTTGAATTTTCTCTTTGGCTGCAATGGCAGCTATCTCTTCTTCTCTTAAAAATTTATGCGCTATTCGCTCCACTTTTGGGTTCAGGTTTTCTATATCTATCCCAACTTCATGTTGTTTACTCATTATTACTCCGGCAAAAGAGGTAGTGTGCGTGATAGATAACCTGAGTTCAGGATGTTTGGCTATTGGTTTGCCGTTCTTATCTTTTAGAATTTCGATAGGGATACCGGCTAATTCACTCACC
>CAZQYO010000022.1:689-15954 GCA_964597415.1 uncultured Chitinophaga sp. | reverse complement strand
ACTGGTTCATGAAGCAGATGTATCGGGCCCGGATTGAGGAGTTGAGATGAAGCTGTTCTTGCCTTCAAATTTCGGAAATGCCTGAACGGCTGCAAGAAAAGTTTCCTGCACCAAATCTTCTGCACTCTCTCTATTGGAGGTTTTGTAGTATGCCCAGGAATACAAACTGTCAGAGTACAGTTTCACCCAACATTTGATTGTCTCAGTAGGGTTTGTTATGTCCATCGCATTTTGCACTTGTCAAAGGTAGAAAATTGCATGGGTACATTATTTCATTCTCTTTGCGAGATTACCCATTGTCATTCCTTGAACTAGTATAGAAAAGCAAACAATAATGTAGGTTATGGTGACCCAAACATCTTTAGTCAAATGATTAGGGACAGATAGGGCTAAAGCAATTGAAATGCCACCTCGTAAACCTCCCCATGTTAATAGAAGCAAAGCTTTGTTGGTTAGTTTTTCGTTTATTCTTATAAATATAGAGGGAATTAATACGGAAATATATCTGGCTAACAAGACCACTCCTACAAGAATAAAGGCCGCAAAAAGGACTTTTCTATTGGTCTCAATTATCAAAAGTTCAAGCCCAATAATAACAAAGAGCAAAGCGTTTAAAACCACATCAATAAGCTCCCAAAACTTAGCAATATACTCTGAGGAGGTATCGGACATTCCATAGTCTTTTCCGTGATTACCGGTAATCAAACCAGCAACAACCATTGCTAATGGTCCCGAAACGTGAGTGAAGTAGGCAAAAGTGTAACCGCCCATAACGATTACCAGAGTAATCAATACTTCTATTTGGTAATTGTCAATACTTGCAATTAGCTTATATCCTATCCATCCAATTATGCCGCCTAATAGAATACCACCAATAGCCTCTTGCCCAAATAGCAGTGCAATACTTCCAAAAGAAATCTCAACTCCGGGCTTTGTAAGTTGAAAAATAGTCATGAAGATAACTACTGCAACGCCATCATTAAACAGTGATTCACCGGCAATTTTTATTTCTAATGATTTAGAAACCTTCGCATTTTTTAGAATACTCAATACGGCAATGGGGTCTGTTGGTGAAATTAAAGCCCCAAATAACAAAGAGTTGATAAGGCTAACTTCTAACCCCAAAAAATTCAATAAATAAAAAGCAGCGAAACCTACAGCGAATGTACTAAGGATAACACTCATTGTTGAAAGAAGTAGGATGCTCAATTTCTCAGTTTTTAAGTCGGCATATTTAATATGAATTGCCCCTGCAAACAGCATAAAACTTAGCATCCCTTGCAAAAGCAATTCGCTAAAATTTATACGGCCTAATTGTTCTGTCGCTATTGATTTAATGGAAGGGAAAAAACAGCCTGCGGTTAAAACAATAAATGAAAAAAGCAAGGAAACCAGCATCAATCCAATGGCATTGGGTAGTTTTAAATACTTGAAATTGATATAAGCAAATGCTGCCGATATGACCATGAGGATAGAAAATAAATGAAATAGATCCATTGCTATTTTTCTGTGCTTCTTCGTTTTCTGAATTGACTATAGAGCGAAAGTTCTGCCAATAATATGAATATCGAAATAAGCACCCAACCTGTTACTGATATAGAGTGCATGTAGTGAATTGTATTCATCTTGAGTTGATTTTTTTTAGTGAGACTTAGTCAGATCTGAATCTTGTCCATATTTCTTGACTCTTGCTGATTTCAAAATGCAAATCAGAGTTGCATTTGCTTTAGCCATTGAGTATTACATGCTTTCAGGAATGACAACCTCATTCATCCTTTTACATCCTCTCCATATACCAGTTCAATTCCTTTTCCATTTTTTTGTAGCGGAAAATGGTGGTTATAATTTTTTGCAGCCGCACAAACGCGGTTTCGCTTTTTACCACATAATCAAAGGCGCAATGGTGCATACAGTTGATGGCTACATCAATTTTATCTTGAGACGAAAGCATGACCACCGGAATATCAGGATTGTAAGCTTTTATTTTGTCAAGGGTTTCTATTCCGTTTATGGCACTTTTATCTATCCCATCCAGATGGTAATCAAGAATAATGACATCGGGATAGTGCGATAAATATTTCAGACAAAGTTCACCGGTTGGGTATGTTTCAATTTCGAAATCGGCATGTTGCAGAAACTCAATTTCAAGCGATTTCAGAAACACAGCATCGTCATCTACTAAAAAGAGTTTTATTTTATTTTTCACTTTTCGTGTTTTTAAGGCGGTTTAACTCTTCTTCTAATTCTTCACATGCCAGGCTGCAAACATTTTCAAGCTTTAGAATCAAGTCTTCAATTCCATCCTCTTGCAATTGGGTGTTGGCATACTCCTGAACTTTCTTTGCCATGTTTTCAAAATCAGCACTCATGCCCATGATAGAAAACGATGGAATCATTTTGTGTACTGCCGATTGCAAAGTCCCCCAATCTTTTTCCTGAAAACTTTGCTTCATAGTGTTTATGAGAGGAGGAGTTTGTTCCAAATAGGCTGAAATCATTTCTATCATTAGTTTTGAATTTGATTTAGTGCGATGGATTAAATAAGCTAAATCAATACATCTCTGCTTTTCACTTTGTTCAATTTGTGAGGCTATCTCTTTCTTATGTATAATGTGCGAAGGTTTTTTTACTAAGCTAATTATCTTGCTGTATAGTAACTTTTCATCTACAGGCTTAGCGATATAATCGTTCATGCCTACCGCTTTGCATTTTTCTAAATCAGTAGTAGTTACATCAGCCGTTAAAGCAATAATGGGAATTTTAGAGTGCATGGTATTACGTATGTATTCAGTGGCTGCAAATCCATTCATCTCAGGCATTTGCAAATCCATCAGAATAACATCATACGTATTTGTTTCCAATTTTTCTATGGCAATTTTTCCATTGGCAGCAATATCTCGTTCACATCCAAATTCATCTAACAGCGTTTTCATCAGTAACTGGTTGAGGGCAATATCCTCTACCACCAACACTTTTATGTTTTTGTAATCTTCATCTATCTCTGTAATTTCTATTTCTGCTGCTGCAACTTCATTTGTTTTTCTAAAAGTCAATGCAAAGCTGAAAGTAGTGCCGACATTAATTATACTTTTTACACTGATTTTCCCTCCTTGCGGTTCTACCAATTGTTTTACAATAGCCAGCCCTAATCCGGTTCCTCCGTATAACCGGGAAGTGCCACTGCTCGCTTGCTGAAAGTTTTCAAAAATCCTCCCTAATTTATTTTCGGGTATGCCGATGCCGGTATCGCCTACTGTAAATTCAATCGTTACTTTCTCTTTCCCCTCGCTTAGCAAACGAACCCCCACAGTAATTTTACCGTGGGTAGTGAACTTTACCGCATTGCTGACTAAGTTTAAAATGATCTGGTGCAAACGCACAGGGTCGCCAACTAATACTTCAGGAATTCTGGAATCGTATTCCTTGACTAATTCCAGATTCTTTTCCTTAATTTTTGCTTCAAACAAATGCAGCATAGCAGATATGGACAAAGACATTTTGAAAGGCACTTGCTCAAAGGTCATTTTGCCTGCATCCACTTTTGCTAAATCTAGAATGTCGTTAATAAGAACAATGAGAGCATCGCCACTCAATTTTATGGCATTCAAGTATTCTTTTTGTTTGGCAGTTAAATCCGTTTTTAAAAGCACTTTCGTAAACCCAATAATCGCATTCATGGGTGTGCGAATTTCATGGCTCATGTTTGACAGGAACTGTTGTTTTGCCTTCACAGCATCTTCAGCTATCCGAGTAGAATTTTCCGCTTTTCTTTGTGCTTCCTCTGCCAGTGAAGTTGCCAGTTCAGCAAATACTCTCGCTTCGGTCAATTCTTTTTCAAACTTTTTTTGTTTAGCAATTACTCTTGCTACTACCACTGCCCCCAACACTTTTCCCTGCTCATCTTTATAAACGGAACCGTTGCATAGCACAGGAGTTGGTTCACCATCGGTTAATGTGAGCGGATAATTGGTAACAAAACCTTTGGTAAATACTTCTTCGCAGGTTTCTTGTGCTTTTTGTTTTTCGGTAAAATAGTCAAAGAAGTCGGTGCCAATGAGTTGTTCACGGGTTTTATCTGTAAGAGTGGACATTGCCTGATTTATATCCATTATCTTACCCTTGATATTGATAGTAATCAAAGGATCCTGTCCCGCTTCTATAAGGCTGCGCGTATAGTTGGCAATGATTAACTCTGCTGCATGTTTTTCTTCTTCTTCGTTTAGTAAAGCATTTTTTTTGTCGGATAGTATTAACTCCTTATCGTGTTTGCTCCTTTCTTTGTTTTGAAAAACGAGATCTATGTTAGCAATTTGCAAATCCACATCACGCTTACCCTTTTCTACTATTTCAAAGGCCAATGCTTTTTGAGCAACGCTTAACTGTGTTATCAACTTAATCGCCTTCTTTTTTTGAAGAGCAAGTTCTTTGCGAACAGCTATCAATTCACTCCTGTCTGTAGTTACTTTTTTAGCCACGGTTTAGTTTTCTGTTGTTGAAATCTGACTGCTGTCGGGCAGGTCTCCTAATTCTTCAATCGGTCTTCGTTTCATTTTCATCTTTTTAAAGTGCGATGGTGTAAGGCCGGTTACCTTTTTAAACTGATTAGATAAATGCGCCACACTGCTGTAGTTAAGTTTATAAGATATTTGGGTAAGGTTAAGCTCACCATATAGGAGTAATTCCTTCACTCGCTCTATTTTGTGATGAATAATGTAATGTTCTATAGTAATGCCTTTTACCTCTGAAAAAAGATTAGCGAGATACGTATAATCGTAGCTTAGTTTCTCCGCGAGGTAATCAGAAAAATTTGTTTTGGGTGGCTCGTCTGCATAATGTACCATCTCCACAATCACATTCTTTATGCGTTCTATAAGAATGGACTTTTTATCGTCCATCAACTCCAGTCCTAACAACAACAATGCTGTTTTCAGTCGAGTACGCTCCTCTCCAGAAATATTTTCCATAATTTCTACTTCGCCTAAATCAACCATAATATAATGCAGTCCCATCTTCTTCAACTCCTCCTTCACTACCATTTTGCAGCGTGCAGAGACCATGTATTTGATGTAAAGTTTCATTTCAGTTTAAATGAAGGAGAGGCTTCAAAGCCGAAGAGGTCATTATATTATTTCACTTAATGCTACCCCAAAATAAAAGGCAAGAAGAGCATTTCAGTAAAGATAAACCAAAAGCAATGTAAAGTATGGGATTCTGATAGAAACCTTCTTTGTCAGCTTCATAATAGAGATAAGCGTTCTGCTTTTTGCGCTTTATTAAGAAGGTTATAAGTAACGGCATAGTACACTTATTTGATCACCATTCGCCTGATAACAAGGAATATTACAAAGAGTATAATAAATCAGCAAAAATTAAGAACCATAATTGGTGTATTCTCTATTGTTTGTAATGTTGAGAAACGGTGAGAGAAAAAAGGAATAATAAAAAGTGGAATTACAAAAAAGCCCTCACTTGCGCAATGCAAGCAAGGGAATTGAAAACAAAAGAACATCTTTTGAGCGAGGGGATTATAGCTACTCTGTAATCAACGATATGGAGTAGCTGTGTGCAATTTTAGTTTGGCAATTACGATTCATCTTTAGTTGTACGCACCAGACTGATTCCGGAGATAAAAAACAGTAGTCCGAGTATCCCGTAGATAACAAGTGCTTTAATATTTTGCGTTCCTCCCGAAGTGCTGACGAACAAAATGGCTCCATAAATAAGACCTCCTATTCCGAGTAAAGTAAGTATAGCCCCAAATATTCTTTTAAGGTTCATGGTTTCAGTTTTACAGCTTGAATACAAAACCTACGTTCACTAAACTTTTACCGAAACCTATTTCTGCATTTATGCCTACTTTGGGTTTAAAGTAATATCGAATTCCCGCATGAAGCCCCCCAAATGCGATAGGCGCGATACGTGTAGTGCGAGGAAAGTCAGGATATTCAGGATAATAGGTAAATGCGATTCCGCTGCCAATGCTCGCCCCCACATATATGTCTAACTTATCAGCATGTATGTTCTTATTCGGGTGCTTATCGGCAATTAACTGGTAGAAGTGAAAATTGCATATCATCCCTATCGGTATATTTACTTCTCCGGGAAACCTATTTACCCAAGTCCCTCTTCCGCCCAGACCGGTAGTGAACCCAAGACCAACATATTTGTGAATGCCGAACTCTCCTTGAAAATTTATTTGTCCGGTTAAGGGCCAATACCACCCTCCTCCAATTCGATGATCTCCTCTCTCGTAATGACCGTAGTAGTAATTATCTACGTGAAAAAATTGGGAAGCTCCAAAGCCGAGGGATAAGACCTTTGTATTTTTCTCCCATGCTTGTGCCTGTGTTTGATTAGTGGCTAATAGCAGGATAGAAACTATTATTGATGCATATAAAATATTTTTCATCTCTTTATTTTTTTTGTGTGAAGGAAAAAGACGGTTAAAAACCCGCCCTTGTATTTTACTTTTTGTTCTTAACCGTAAAATCTTTCAAAGCATGTCCAAGTTCCTCCATATCATGGTTATATTCTGCTTTGAATTTCTGCCAATCGGTTTGTCCGGGAACATAATTGTCAATTTTGGTTTGAAGAGCTTTGTTGCGTTTGTTCAAATCTTCAATTCTTTGTGTGTAAAGTGGGTCAAGTACTTTACCCGGCTTTTTCAGTTTTATTTTCAGATCGGCTATCCGAACTTCGTTGTCTTTAATCTTTAATTCGTTTTCGGCTTTAAAGACTGCCCAATCTTCGTTATCTGCTTTTTGCTGTGCTTCGGCATTAGCCTCTTTTTGCGCAACTTTTAAATCCTGCTTTGCATCCTGCACTTCTGTTTTTGCCGTTTCTTCCTTCTTAGCAGCCGAATCGCAGCCGGTAAAAATCGCACCTGCTACTAACATAGTCAGAGCAAGTCTGTAAATTGGTTGGTTCATTTTGTTTGATTAAAGTGAGGAGATAATTTTGTGTAACTGTTCTTTTGTTTTACCCAATTTGATTTGAAGTCTTCCGAGCATCTCGTCTTTTTTGCCTTCGGCAAATGTCAAATCATCGTCTGTGAGTGTAGCAAATTGTTGCTTGAGTTTGCCCTTCACCTCGAGCCAGTTTCCTTTTAATTCAGTTTTGTTCATTGCTTTTAATTTTAGTGTGAAAGAACTTTCACACAGCAAAGGTGCTATCATTACACCGTAAAGCGTTACACAATTACAGATAAGAGTTACATCATTCACACATCCGATATTCTACTGAATCATCTTCATAGTAACGACATTGCTTTTTTCGTTATAAATAAAACTGCAATCGTCAAAGTTTGGTGCTTTGATGGTAGGTTTGTAGTTGTTAGAGAAGGCAAAACCTTCAGTTGGAATGCCGATAAAATTTTTCCCAATTTTTCCATCGCTGTTTACATCCTGATACGAGGCAAGAGCATAAGTTCCAAATTTAAGATGGTGAATTTTTACGGTCATTTCATTTCCGTGTGCTTTGAATTTATATTCTTTCAACTGCCCTTTGGGGTTTGGAAATTTATTATTTACTCCATACACACTGATATACACCGGTGCGGTAGCTGATTCTAAGTTCTGAATGGTAATTGTTAGAGGCTTTTGTATGGTTACAGGTTTTGTTTTTGTAGTTACAGACGCATCTATCGCTTCTTCTGTTACCACAGTATCGTCCGTGTCAGCTATTTCATCAACTGTCAATGTATCGGTAGCCAAATTCATTTCAGAGGCTTGACCTTCTTCTTTTGTTTTGCATCCATTGAGAATTGGGATAAGTGTAATTCTGATAATTAAAGCGAGAATGGTTTTTTGGGATATTGTGTTCATACCGTTTATTTTTTTACTGTCCATCGGCTGATGAAACCTTTAACCGTAATGGAAGATTTAATTTTAGTTGGAGCTGAACTTTCATCACCCAATAGAAAGCCCCAAGTGTTAAGCGAATCAATACGGTCGCATAAAAGTTTGATGATGGCGGTGAGTGGAATGGAAAGAAACATACCGGCTACTCCCCAAAGTGCAGCACCTAACACTACCGCTACTAGGGCTACATGTGCATTGAGTTTTACTTTAGACCCAATAATTTTAGGAACGATGTAATGATTATCAATAAACTGAATGATAGTATGCAGGATAACCACATACAATACATAAATTGGAGTTTTAGTGAGTAAAGCAATGGCCATATATAGGATCACACCACTAATTCCTCCAATAAAGGGAATAATATTGAGCAACCCTCCGATTAGCCCAAGCACAATAGCATAGTCAATTCCGAGTATAAAAAGTCCGACCGTATTCAACATAGCAATGATGACAAGTTCAGCGAAAAGACCCGCCAGATAGGCTTTAATGATGCTTTTTGTTTGGGTTAGTATTTCGCTCACCTTACTATCGTGGTTGGCACTAAAAAGTCTATGCACAAATGCAGTTAAGTGAGATTGATAATAAAGAATCATGCAGATATAGACAACGGTGAGAGTTGTGGCTTCGAGTAAAAATCCGGTGATACTGAGCGCAGACCCAATAGCTTCGCTGCCATGTCCAAGTAATTCGAGCTTAGAGTTAGCAATCCATACATTAATACTCCGTGTTCGGATATTAAAGTAACCGGAAGCCCATGAAACTATTTGATTTAGTAAAAGCTGAAATTTATCAGCCAACTCTGGCACTGATTCTGAGAAACTATCCGCCTGCAAGGACAATAGGGCAATAAGCGAAGTAACAATTAATACTGCTACTACAAATACCGCAGCAATCGCTACAATGCGATTTATGCTTTTACGAACCAAATAATTTATAACTGGGCTGATAGCAATGGCAAGAATAGTGGCGTAAATGAGAGGCAGTAAAATATCCTTACCTACGGATAATATGCTGACGAAAAAATAGACACCAATGATGAACAGCGATGCTTTTGCGTAAAAAGGAAGTTTAACTGGGGTGTTCAATGTGCTTTGGCTTAAGCTCAACAACGATTTTAAATATTCCTTTCGCCACGGCTTTAACCGTGTCGGGGTTTTTGGCAACTACGTTTGTAATCCCAAACATTAAGGCAGTGCCGAGCAGCTTTCTTAATGGATTGTTCGATACTCCCTCAAATATTTTTTTGGAGAGATAACCAGCCGTGATTCCTACTGTGGTGTTTAGGAGATTATCTTTTAAATCTTGCGAAGCAGTTACTTCTTTAAAAGTACTTTTAATCAGATTAATTGGCTTGATACTCTCATAAGCCAAATGAAATTGTTCCTTTAATACTTTCCCTTCACTTTCTTGTTGGGTTTCTAATTTCAGAATAGCCACTCTAAGGCTGCTTGCTGTATCTATTTGCGGCATGGCGATTTATTGAAGTGCTTGTGTAATAATTAAATTGCTTACCGGTTTCTTAATCCAGTTGTGTAGAAAGAAATGCAGTACAATTCCCGCCAACAGATAAAAGCCCGCTACAATAAAAAATCCGTAATACGATTTACCGAGTAGTTCACCAAGCCAAAGCGCAATGCCAATGTTCAGCACCAAGACAAACAGAGAAAGCACGAGGATGACACTGAGCCGCCATATCAGAGCGGTAACTACAATGGTAGTAGTTTCCAAACTCTTTAGTTTGGCAAGCTCAAAAGTCGTTTTACTGTATGCCTCGCCTCGCTCATATAACTCCTCTATTAATGTGGTTGGAGTTTCCATAATGCTTTATTTCACTGCTTCAGAAACTTTTGTAGCAGCATCTTCCACTTTTACCTTTCCGTTCTCTACAGCTTGCGCTGTTTCTTCTTTTACTGCTTCAAATTGCTTAGTTACACTTTCAATAAATTCGTTGAATTTTTCTTCCAACTCTTCGGCATAGTCATTTCCTTTTGCTGAAATTTTCTTTCTGGTTACCGAACCTTTATCCGGGGCAAATAAAATCCCGAGTGTTGCACCTACGGCAACTCCTGCCAATACGCCTAATAAAACTTTTCCTGAACTCATAATTTTCAAATTTCGATTTCCGCAAACTACGGAAATACAAAGGTGCTTGCTTTAATAAAGGAAATGTTACACAATAAATTGAAAGAGTTACATCATTCACACATTCTTCTGCGTAAGATAGAAACCGGTGTTAATAGCTCGCAGTATGTACAATACACCTCCGTTACATTTTTGACCCGTTTAAGTATCCGAGCAGCGATGTGGTAATTGAGTCTCCACGAAATTTGAAGAATCTAAGTCTATCGTACAACAGTTCTCCTTTCACTTTCCCATTTGTAGCAATGATGAAATGCCCTAAAGTAAACCCTTCCTTTTCTGTTTACTCACCAACATGCAAAGAATGTGAACCATGGATTTGAAGTATCGCTTCATATAGATGCGCCATCTACCGAATATAGTTGTCCATGTGTGAATGATGTAACTCTAATAGGTAATTGTGTAACGAATCTATAGAGAACGGAAGCATCTTTGCACTGTGAAAATTCCTTCACAACTAAATTCAAAAACATGAAAAAATTAATCTTTCTTCTCGCTATTGTGCTTTCAATATCTTCTTGCAAGAAAACAACAGAGGCATTAACGCTTTTAGGTAGCTGGCAAGTGGATAGTTATACTGAAAATGGGGTAGATCAAACAACCGTATTCAAAGCAACCTACCTCAATTATCTAATTAAGTATGATGCTTCCAATAATTACATCGAGAGCTACAAATTAGGTGGTGTAAATGTGACAAATGCAGGAGAGTGGAAGCTGACAAACGGTGGAGATGATTTTGAACTTACCAATCAGGCAGATAATTCAAAACGTTACTTCCATATTGTTGAGTTAAATGCTTCTTCCGCTACCGTTACCGAAGACAGCGGCAATAAGTCCTATAACCTGCGCAAGATTTAAGTCGAGATGCTCTCTATCTAAGAGTGCCCTTTTAAATTATCAGTTGAATACTCAGGTTCTTTGATTTCCATGCTAATACTCCGATTTCTGTGCTGCGCTTTATAATAAGTATAGCAGCAATACTCCGAGTTGGATGGAGCAAAGCCCACTTCAAATTTTATCAACCTTTTTAATTCCATTCATCTATCCTAAAACAAACAACAAAATGAAAAAAGTATTATTTGCCTCCGTAGTTGCCCTATTTTTTACCGTAGGGATGTCATCTTGCAGCAAATGTCAGATTTGCACAAAACCATCTGAACCGGAAGTCCGTATTTGCAAAGGCGATTACAATTCTGAAACAGAATATGGATTCGCTCTTGACACTAAAAAAGCACAAGGTTACAGTTGCAAAGCCAGCATTTAATCGGGCTTTGATTCACACACTAAACATTGAAATCTTTCGGGGTTTCAGTGTTTAGCTTTTACACTTAACTATCCCTATAAAAAAACAAAAATGAAGATTATAAAACAGTTCCTTTCTCTTACTCTTATCTCTTTTGCCTTGATCACTTTTTCGCAAAACGCAATTGTGGTCACCGTATCTCCGGCACCGGTAAGCATGGACACACAACGTTCGTTTACGGTAGTTATCCCGCAAACTAATTTAAAAGACGTAAAAAAAGATTGGCTTAAATACTTGAGCAAAGGCAGCAAGGGTAAGGCCTCTGAAGTAAATGGCGTGTATCTTCAATCCGGGGCGGTGAATAAAAATATTTCTGCTGCTCCGTTTAATATTTATAGTAAGGTGATAGAAACTATGGCAGGTGTTCGCTTAAATGTTTGGTTAGATGACCGCAGTGTCTCCGGCCGAGTAAACAATGGTCAGCATTTAGCTGTACAAAAATTTGTGTACGATTTTGCAGTGCAACAATATCGCAACGCGGTACAAATGGAATTAATAGTAGAAAAAGGCAAACAAAAAGATTTAGAGAAAGATCTCGCTGATTTAATAAAGAGTGAAGAGAAGTCGGTGAAAACGGTCAGTCAAAATGAGCGCTCTGCCGATCGGGCAAAGGATGCGATTGCTACCAACGAGAGTGATATTCAAAACTCAACTACTAAAATCAGCGATCAAAAAGAGAATGTAGAACGCAACGCTTCTGATCCCAATGCTTCTAAAGGAGCAAAGAAAACGCTGGGAGAGTTAGAAGGCGACAAGAAAGATTTGCAAAAACAAAATGAAAAACAAGGTCAAAGTATGGACAACATGAACAAAGAAAATCGCGCAGAAGAGAGAAACATGGCCATCTCAAAAATAAATCAACAAGCTAAGACAGCCGCTCTTGAAAAACAAAAACAAGTGGTGCGCGAAGTACAAATCAAGTTAGATAATATCAATTAATTCCAGTTCACCCTTAAAGATATTCCCATGAAACAAGCAGGTATAATTATTTTAATAGTAGGGCTATTGATTACTGCATTTGCAGGATTCAATTTTGTCACCAAGAAAAAAGTGGTGGACATCGGCAAATTAGAAATCACGAAAGACGAAAACCATCTGATGGATTGGTCCCCCTTGGCAGGTGTAGTGGTCATGGTCATTGGTGGCGGAATTCTTATTTATGGCATAAAAAAGCAGGGATAGCGGAATCCCGACAACGGCAGTTGGCTTATCGCGCCTTAGTGAAGAACTCTAACCAACATAGTTGCAGCACTGCCTGATGTTTGGGTGAGGTATCTGTAGGGTGGCTGATGAAGTCGGAAGGTTTCTGCCTATTCCTTTTCTAAAAATGGGTAGCGGTAATCTACTGCGGGCACAAAGGTTTCCTTAATGGTACGAGGCGATACCCAACGCAATAAGTTAATCATACTGCCTGCTTTATCGTTAGTGCCGGAGCCGCGACTGCCGCCAAAAGGCTGCTGTCCTACCACCGCACCGGTGGGTTTGTCGTTCACATAGAAGTTGCCGGCCGCCTGTTGCAATTTTGTAGTAGCGAGTTCAATAGCATAGCGATCTTGCGCGATAATAGAGCCGGTAAGCGCATAAATAGAAGTCGCATCGGCAATCTCTAACATTTCTTCATATTTATCGTCCTCGTACACATACACCGTAAGCACCGGCCCGAAAAGTTCTTCACACATAGTCACGTAGTGAGGATCTTGCACTTGGAGAATAGTCGGCTCAATGAAATAACCTTTTGTTTTATCGCAGTTCCCCCCGGCAATTATTTCTACCCGACTATCCTTGCGGGCATCGTCAATATATTTGGCCAACTTGTCAAAACTATTCTCGTCAATTACTGCATTAATAAAGTTGCTGAAATCTTCTGTGCCGCCCATCTTCATCGTCTTCAAATCGGCTGTTACTAATTCCTTTACACTCGGCCACAAACCGGCAGGGATGTAAGCCCGGGAAGCAGCCGAACATTTTTGCCCCTGATATTCAAAAGCCCCGCGCGAAATAGCAGTGCTCAATACTTTTACATCGGCACTGCGATGAGCAAATATGAAATCCTTCCCTCCGGTTTCTCCCACTATTCGAGGGTAAGTTTTGTAGAGATGGATATGGTCGCCAATATTTTTCCAGATATTCTGAAACACAGCGGTAGAGCCGGTGAAATGAATTCCCGCAAAATCGGGATGAGAGAAAACTACATCGGCTGCATCGGGACCGCTTGGGTAAATCAAATTAATGACTCCATCGGGCACTCCTGCTTCGCGGAAAATTTTCATGAGCACATAAGCGGCATACACTTGGGTGTTAGAAGGTTTCCAAACCACCACATTGCCCATCATGGCTACACTGCTGGGCAGATTGCCCGCAATGGCCGTAAAGTTGAAAGGAGTGAGGGCATATATAAACCCTTCGAGCGGTCGCCACTCTATGCGATTCCATATACCGGGCGAACTCTCCGGCTGCATGGCATACACCTCACTCATGTATTGCACGTTGAATCGCAAAAAGTCAATGATCTCGCAAGCTGAATCAATTTCCGCCTGAAAGGCACTCTTTGATTGTCCCAACATGGTAGCGGCATTTAGCTCTGCGCGGTAAGGCCCGGCAATCAAATCAGCCGCTTTCAGAAAGATAGCAGCGCGATTTTCCCAACTCATCTTCGTCCACTTAGCGCGTGCCGATAAAGCGGCATCTATCGCCTTGAGCACATGCCCTTTGTCGCATTTGTAGTAATACCCCAGCAGATGTTGGTGATCGTGTGGCGGATGAAGGGAAATTTTCTTCCCCTCTCGCACTTCTTGCCCACCAATAAACAGGGGAATATCGCGCACTTCAGCACGCATTTCAGCTAACTTTTCTTTTAGTGCTTTGCGCTCAGGCGAACCCGGAGCATAGTTCTTGATTACTTCGTTCTTTGCAATGGGAACTTTAAAAAATCCTGTAGCCATTTTTGAAATTGTTATGGATGATTGGATACTCTTAATGAAAACCAAATAGTCGTAACAAGTCGTTTCCGAGGGCAAAGATCATCAATGCAAAAATGATAATCATGCCTACAATCTGCGCCCGCTCCAAAAACTTATCGCTCGGAGCACGACCGGTAATCATTTCCACTAAAGTAAACAGTGCGTGACCACCATCGAGAGCCGGAATAGGTAGTAAGTTCACAAAAGCCAGCGCAATGGAAAGAAAAGCGGTGAGATTCCAAAAGCGAATCCAGTCCCACTTAGGCGAAAACTGCTGCGCAATGGTAAAGAAACTGCCCACCTGCTTGTAGCCTTTTAAATCGGGATTGAAGATGATACGGAACTGCTTAATGTAGTTGACTAAAGTTTCGTAAGTTTTAGCTATTCCGGCAGGGAACGAAGCCAGCAGGCTGTACCTCTTCTCTACCATGTCAAAGTAGTCGTCATATTTGTAGGTCATAAAACCCACTTTGGCAGAGTCGGGAACCGTAAGGGCAAGACTAAGTGTATCGGTTCCGCGCAACACCGTCAGAGTAACAGGTTGCCCTTTAAATTCAGGTAACGTACGTTTAAACTCATGGAAAAAATTAATGGGCACTGAATCTATATCAATGATACGGTCGCCTTGTTTGCCTCCGGCATTGGCAAACGCCATACCGGGTAACATAGTATCTACCATACAAGGCACTATAGGCGTTACAAAGTCGGCTCCTCTGGTAGCCAATATTTCTTTATAGATGGTAGGCGGCACATAAATAGATTTCTTTTCTCCTGCTCTTTCAATTTCTATGCTTTGCGCATCGTTGAGCAGTAAATCAATCCCTATGGTGTTTACGCTTTTGAATTTGTGGCCGCCATCATACGAAAGCAGTTTGTCGCCATCCTGCAACCCTATTTTTTGCGCAGTGGAATCGCAGGCATAACCATATTTAGCATTCTCAGCCGGCAGATAGCTTTCGCCATACCAGTACAACATTTGACCATATATGGCAAAAGCGAGA
>CAZQYO010000022.1:0-647 GCA_964597415.1 uncultured Chitinophaga sp. | reverse complement strand
GGCGCGGAACTCATCGGGCTTGGCGGGCTGCTTCATCTGCTCCTCATCCATACTTTCATCTATCATTCCGGCAATTTTCACATAGCCTCCGAGCGGAAACCAACCTATGCCGTATTCTGTTTCACCTATCTTCTTTTTCCACAAAGCAAAGTTGGCGATGGATGGAAAGGGAAAGAGGAAGTCAAAGAAGATATAGAACTTCTCTACACGGGTCTTGAATGTCCGGGCTGCTAAATAATGTCCAAATTCATGTATCGTAACCAGAATGGAAAGGCTGAGGATGAATTGTGCTACTTTGATCAATGTCTCCATCTATCACTTTAAATTGAGCGGCAAATGTATCAAAAAAGCATTGACAGAATTGATAAGGGCTAAATTCAAAAGAGGGGGCAAGCAATACTCCAGAATTAGCCCTGCTCAATTATCAAAAGGGACGGTTCAATAGTCTGTATCAACCCAATCAAGTTTCTAATACACCTTGGTCTTGTAAGGTACTTTCTTTAGTTGATTGAAAAGTTGACTGCATTTCTCTTTGCCTTCGGGAGCGTTGAGCGCAAAGAACCAATAGTCCTCATAATCCCCATGTCCCATCGCCAACTGCATAGTGCCCTGACTGAGTTTGAGTTCATAAATTATGGCCTTGAGTT
>CAZQYO010000021.1:12539-16999 GCA_964597415.1 uncultured Chitinophaga sp. | reverse complement strand
AAACAGCACTCCAACATTTTGCGGTATTACAGTAAAAATAAGGAGTAGATAGGGCAACCTTTATTAAAGTAAACAGAGCAGATGAACAGAACTATTTGTCCTGAAATAAAAACGGTGGATGCTGTAAATTTCCCCGAAACAAAGCTATTGCAGCTCCCTAACGGAGTTCCGCTTTATGCGATTAATGCCGGAGAACAAGACGTGGTAAAAATTGAATTGATGTTCAAGGCAGGGAAGTGGTACGAGTCAAAAAATCTGATAGCTGATTTTGCCAACCGCATGATGCGCGAGGGAACCACTTCTCATTCGGCAAAAGAAATTGCCGACACCTTTGACTACTATGGAGCGAACGTGCAATACAGTACCGGATTTGAAAATGCGGGGGTAACGCTTTACTCTATGACTAAACAAGCAGAGAAATTGCTGCCTCTTTTGAAGGAAATACTGACTGAGGCAACTTTTCCGCAAGCAGAATTAGACCTCCTTAAAAATAACAGAGAGCAACGGTTGAAAGTAGATTTAGAGAAGAATGATTTTATTGCCAACCGCCAATTTGTGAGTGCTCTTTACGGGCAAAAACACCCTTACGGTCGGGTGACCGAATTGGAGGATTTTAAAAACATTGAAAGATCTGATCTCCTCTCCTTTTACAAACAATACTATCATCCTCGAAGCCTCACGATTATCGTTTCAGGGAAGTTTGATGAGTCGCTGCTCAAAAGTATTCATCAGCATTTTGGCAGTGAACCTCTCAACGACACAGCGGAGATCACTGCTATTAGTCACCCCATTGAATCATCCTCTGAATTAATCCATCACACAGAGAAAACCGATTCGGTACAATCTGCAATTTTAATCGGCAACATCTGCATCAACAAACAGCATCCCGATTTTATGAAAGTGAGTGTGATGAATACTTTATTTGGCGGGTATTTCGGTTCACGGCTGATGACAAACATCCGCGAAGACAAAGGATATACCTACGGTATTTACTCCTCTTTTGTGTCTTATACACATGGCGGCTTTTTTGAAATTTCTGCTGAAGTGGGAAAGGATGTAAAGGAGGCGACTATGAAAGAGATAGCCCATGAAATAAATCGCATGCGCACTGAGCCGATCGGCAAGGAAGAATTGCAGATAGTAAAGAATTATCTGAGTGGGAAAATAATGCGAAGTATTGATGGGCCGCTCAAATTTTCCGAAACTCTCAAAGGCTTAATTATTTATGGCCACAACACCGGTCATATTCATGAATTTCTGAAAACTGTAAAAGAGATAAGCGCTGATGAAATACTTGCACTGGCAGTCAAATATCTCGACTACGACAAAATGTATAAGGTAACAGTGGGATAATATTTATAGTTTCTCTTTGGTGGGGAATAGAAGCGTATCTACGCTCTGACCACCCTCCAATTTTTTAAGACTTGCTTGCCATTTTTTTAGACATTTCAGACGATCGCAGAGAATTAATTTGCTCAAGCTTCTAATAGATGAAACGTGAGAGATAAACGGCTCATTTGTCAACGTTCCAAAATAGGAAAAACCAGCGCATCTTCACCAGTTTGCTACTCACCATTTTTGAATGGGCATACTGTAATGCGATTCTATTTTTTATAAATAGCAGGAACGTGCATTTTTTCCGTGCTAATGATGAAAGAATCATTAAAAAGTAGTCCACCAATTAAGATGGCAGAGAAGATGCTTAAATAAGATCAATATTGTTGAGCCTCCATACATTTCATTCGGATTTACCGAACAAGTACAACATAAAAACTAAACCTCCCGAAATACACAATGGCAGCACTTGAATAATCAAGAATATCTTTTCCGAAAAAATATCCCTCTTTTAAAATTGAAGAAAACGGCACGAATTACTTGTTTATCAATGAGAAAGCAAGTCGTCATGCTATATAGCTCAACCGAAAAAGCAACCTAATTTGAAAATATCGCCAAAAAATGTCTTTGCATCTGATAAAACCCCTCCATACATTGCATCGTTGACATTTATACGGTAGGAGTTTTCTACTTATTAACTTTTCAAAGGATCCTTTAAATGCAGGCAGGTGCTGACTCCGTAAGTCCTGCAATTAAAGGTAATTTCAAAACATGCTATTTCAAATGAAGAAATCCGCTTGCCCTAAGCACCTCCGAATTACACAATATGAAGAAATATTAACTTATCTGATGGTGATACTCTTTGGTGGTTTTTTGTTAGCAGGAATTGAGTTTATGTACTGTGTATTTTAAGAGGAAGGCACAAACCGAAACCTATTATAGAAAGAATAATACAATATGAGCAGTTTTGAAAGAGAACGATGGAAGCAAAAAATGATGCCGATGGTATTATTTCTGCCTTTGCTGCTCTTGATTTCAGTTATTGTGTTGGTGATACTTTGGATATTGAGTTGAAAAAACTGGGGAAGGATATGCTTTAAGTTTTTAAAAAATACCCTCATGCCTACATTTCTATTCTTACGATTATCCCTTGGTACTTTTAGTCAAAGGCGGTGCGGTTTAGTAATGCGCAGTATGCAAAGTCACAAGCGACCCCTGCCGCCCAAACCTCCTAAACCTTCCTGGCCGGTTTGACATTGTTATAGAGCAGTTCCGTTTCCTCATGGGCCAACTACAACTGGTCTTTAAGAGATGGCTATCTTTTATTCTGTATTCGCGTCACTCCAGAGCAACCTCTGTTCAGCGGCTCTACTTTTCCCAAGTGTATTGACTTCACAAAGTGGTTAAATACCTGATAGCCGGCAAAGAGGCAGCGGAGTATTGGTGTAGCTCCGGACGGAATCGAACCGCCATCAAAGGTACCGGAAACCTTCGTTTTATCCATTAAACTACGGAGCCTCGTTTATAATTGGCGGCAAATCAAACTAAAATTATTTGGTTCGGAACGATGGATTCCAAAAAATCCTGCACTCAAAGAAAAATTTACCACTCAACACCGCACTCTTATTGTATTCGGCACACACCAACCGAAATGCTAAAGGATAAAGGGAATTACGGCTTTTCTTTCTTTTGGATAATCGGAGAACCGTGTGTGGTACCACTTGTGATGGTCTAAGGTGCGGGGAATTAAGTTCACGGCAGTCCATAAAACAAAACTCCACCCGGGAAGTGCCGCAAAAAGAATGGCATATCCTGTCCATTCTATTATTTCGCCAAAATGATTAGGACAAGAGATAAAGCGAAACAAAAATCCCTGCGGAATTTTGTAGCCTGTTTCACCCGGCTTTCGCAAATCAATCAGCATATTATCGCTTTTTACATTAATAAAAGCTCCTGTTCCAAATACCAGTAAACCGACAATAAATATCGGGGAGATGAAATAACTATCCGGATAATTACCCCCGATATTACCGAGATAATAACCTAATATAAATGTGTTGCAGAAGTTGAAGAACACAGCCGAAGCACAGATAAACAGAGGAATCTTTTTGCCCCGGGTATTTGTTCGGAAAGGAAAAATGTATGAACGATAGATATAATGCGCCATATACAAACCATACAAAAAATAACTGGCATTGGTTTTTACTAAATCTCCATTCCAGAACCAAAAGCTAATAAAAAGGGGGGCTACTCCTTCCTGTATCATCCAACCAAGTTGATTCGAAATCACAGGTCCCCAGCCTTCAGCCGTATGCCTGCCATAAGGGGCTGTTTTTTTTAGCAGAATGGGAAAAGCAATCATGCCGACAGCCATCCAAGCATAAAGGAGATAGTAATAAATGTCAATATCCATGTTGATTGAAAATTCGTTTTAATCTCTTCAAAAATTTCCCCTCTGCGCAAACATTAAATAGTTAAGCCGCCATCTACATTAATCACAGCCCCCGAAATAAAATCGGCTTCACGACTCGCCAGAAACACATAGGCATTTGCTACGTCCTCCGGAGTTCCTAATCGTTTCATTGGCACTTTATCTCTCATCATTTCTATCACTTTAGCCGGAATCGTCTTTATCATTTCCGTAGCTATAAATCCAGGGGCTACCGCATTCACTGTAATGTTGTATTTGCCTAATTCGCGGGAAAGCGTTTTAGTGAGGGCGATCACGCGTCCTTTCGTAGCAGTATAGTTCGCCTGTCCATAATTGCCATAAAGACCAACTATGGAAGAAGTGTTGATGATGCGCCCGTAATTATTTTGGATCATCCCTGATGAAACTTCCTTGCAACAATTGAATACCCCTGTTAGGTTCACCTCTACTACTTGTTGCCATTGATCTTCTGTCATCTTTTGCAACGAAGCATCACGGGTAATTCCGGCATTATTAATTAGAATATCAATCTTGTTGAACTGCTCGAGAACTATTTTAGTAGCGTTTCTCACCTCTTCCATTTTAGCCGTGTTCACTTTGATAAAACGAGCAGCAAAACCTTCGTTCAGCAATAGCAACTCTAATTCCTTTCCCGGCACTTCGCTCACGTCCCATATTGCAACTACAGCTCCTT
>CAZQYO010000021.1:0-12529 GCA_964597415.1 uncultured Chitinophaga sp. | reverse complement strand
AAGCGCCACCGGTAATTACTACTACTCTTTTTTCGAAACGCATAATTTGTATTTTGCGAAAATTAAGCGTGAATATCTAAATCATTTATGGCCGAATATAATTTTCTTACCGTTTGGAAATTTGATGCCCCACTCGAAAGAGTGTATGCGGCTATCCACCAAGCCGACCAATATCATTTATGGTGGAAAGGACAAAGTCCGGTAGAAACCATTGAAAAGGGAGATGCACAGGGAGTGGGAGCAGTAACTAAATTTTGCACAAAAGGGATTTTGCCTTATCGCCTCGTATATACCGGAACAGTAAGAGAGATTATACCGCTTCAAAAAATAATGGGGACTACTTGTGGCCAATTAGAAGGAACAGGCATCTGGCTGTTTGAAAGTAATAGTGGCGTGAGTACAGTCAGTTATCGCTGGACAGTAAAAACAAATTGGCGATGGATGAATTGGACCACTCCTCTATTAAGACCCCTGTTTGTATGGAATCACAATATAGTGATGAGATGGGGTGGCGAAGGACTTGCGAATTATTTGGGTTGCCGCTTGCTCACCTGATTTATAGAGCAGAGCTGTTATTTCATGTTGTGAAATACCTGCTGCACATCTTCATCCTCTTCTAATCTTTCAATTAGTTTAATCACCTCCTCTGCTTCCTCATCACTCAATCCTTCTTTATAGAAATCAGGTATTTTTTCGTATCCCGATTCAATAACTTCGATACCTTTTGCTTCGAGTGCCTTTGACAAATTGCCAAAATCATTAAAGTCGGCATAAGCAGTTACTATTCCGTCTTCTTCTTGAAGGTCAGAAAGGCCACCATCTATTAATTCTAACTCCAGCTCTTCCAGATCCAAATTCGCCAAGTTAAACTTGAATGTGGCAAGTTTCTTAAACATGTATTCGACCGAACCGCTGGTTCCCATAGCCCCATTGCACTTATTAAAATGATTCCGGATGTTGGCAACCGTTCGGGTAGGATTGTCTGTGGCCGTATCTACTACCACCGCTACTCCGTGCGCTCCGTACCCTTCGTAAGTTACTTCTTCATAATCGGCCATATCTTTCGAGGTAGCTCTTTTAATAGCCGCCTCTACTCGATCTTTCGGCATGTTAGCCGCTTTAGCATTTTGAATGCAAGCACGCAGGCGGGCATTCGTGTCAGGGTCTCCGCCTCCGGCTTTTACAGCTATCGCTATATCTTTTCCAATACGGGTAAAAGCCTTTGCCATAGCTCCCCATCTTTTCATTTTCCTCTCTTTCCTATATTCAAACGCACGACCCATAACTTCAAATTTTATAGTAACAATAAATGCTTGTGTTAACAGCGAAAATAAAATTTGCTTGGTAAATTCGATAGATGGTAAAGTTCAAAACAATCATTCGGAAGTTTGGCAGCCAAGGAGAGAAAACCGGTTGGACGTATATTTCGATAGAAGAAAAGCAAGCACAACAGTTATACCCTGACAATAAAAAGTCATTTCGCGTCAAAGGAAAGTTAGACAATCACCCGATTTCTCAAGCGGCTCTATGGCCGATGGGGGAAGGCGATTTTATATTACCGCTTAATGCACAAATGCGCAAAGCTGTCGGGAAACGCAAAGGCGATGAATTGATGGTGTGGTTAGAAGTGGATGATACCCCTTTTCAGTTTTCAAAAGATATGATGGCTTGTTTGGAAGATGTGCCGGGCGCATTAGCCGGATTTAAAAAATTATCCGCCTCGGAACAAAAGTATTTTAGTCATTGGATTGAAAGTGCTAAAACAACGTCCACTAAGGCAAAGCGAATTGCTCAGATGACAGATGCCATGCTGAAAGGCTACCGATTTGGAGAAATGGTTCGTGCGCTAAAAGGGAAGAACGGCAACTAATAGCTGTTCCGTTTCATCTTTAAAGCTCACCGGTTTATTTTCCGAAGGACGGAAAGATGCAAACTGTCAACAAATCTGCTGCGGTTACTTCAAGAACTCTAAATATTTTGGGTAAGTCGGCCATCACATACCTATTCATTCCTTTTCGACTAATATCTTTTGTAGTACTGCGGCCTGATTGAGCAATGTATCTTTAGCACCATACACAAGAGTAATCTTCTTTTTTTCAGCAAGGTGCCGGATTCGATTAAGTTGGTCAGATTGCTTTGTCAACTCCTTTTCGTAGCGCCTTTCAAATTCCTCAAAACGCTCCTCTTGATGGCCAAACCACTTTCGAAGCGTTGATGAAGGGGCAATATCTTTTATCCACTCGTCCAGTTTCAGCTCCTCTTTTTTAATTCCCCGCGGCCACAACCTGTCCACAAGTATTCGATACCCATCTTTTGCAGCAGGAGCTTCATAAGCTCTTTTAATGGCGATGTTCAGTTTGGCTTTCATAGAGTTTCTTTTCTAATAAAATTGCCTTTGGAAATAGAATGTTATTCTCCAAATGAATATGCAGATGTAAATCCTGTTCAAACTCATTGAGCAAAGCGAGGGTAACCCGATACGTGTTGCAAGCATCGTGCGGAGGAACGTAATGATGACTTAACTCGTCAATCTTCCTGAATCTTTCTCCTTCTGTTTCGTGTTCTTGCATCATTGAGTTTATCCGATTTTCAACAGTTCCCGTGGCAGGAGGAGTAAACGACCCTCCTTCATTTTTCACCTTTACCATTTTGCGGATAACGGGAAACAGCATCAGTTCTTCTTTCTTCATGTGTACCGCTAATTCCTGTGTGGTTGCTTTGAAAAGTTGCTCTATCTCTGCCAACTCAGGATGCCGCTCTCCATGAACACGCACAATCTTTTCAAGATAAGGGGTGATTTCCTTCGTTTTTATTTCGACATATCTATGGTGTCTCTTTTCGACATAATCGGCCAGTAAATCTAAAGGCCACGACTGATAATCAGTTCCTGTAATCTCCTTAGATTCAAGTACGCGCTCCAATTCCTTTATTATGGCATGGGGATCTACTCTTCCCTCCTCACAAGCATCCTTAATACTCCGGTTGCCCTGACAACAGAAATCTATATTGAACTCTTTAAACACAGATGCTGTCCGATAGTCTTGTGCAACCAACTCCCCGATGATTAGATCCTGCTGAATGTTCATAGCCAATTCATTTAAGTTCAGTATAATATGACCGCTTTCCGCTGCTCTGCTACTTCAAATCAAGTCTTAGTTAAGGTATCGCCATGCAGCAATAGTCATAACAAGGGAGTAAAAGAATTGTTTCGGGAATGTTGAATTTTGGAATGAAACATTTGGGCCATTCGACTCCCCTGCCATTTGACTCGATCTGCATTGGGTCCACTGTAATGTTCCTCTACAGTTTCGGAAAACAGTTGTAGCCACCGTTGGAAATGCTCCGCTTGTACCGGTAAATTTGCATGAGGTAAAAAAGGATTGCCGAAGTAAGTCTGCTCTTGTAATAAAACGGTTTGCCAAAAACGATACATCTTTTCGAGATGTTCCGGCCAGCGATCCTGAATCACCGTGTTGAATATATCTTTTAGCATCGGATCACATTGAATTTTACCGTAGAACCTATCTACTAAAACTCGGATGTCCTCGATATTTTCTATGTCCTTATATGAATTCATACGCGCTATAAAAATGAGAAACTATCGTTAATTACGAATAAAATTCTCCCTACTCGCATACCTACTCGGCAATCAACAGAATGGTCAAATTAAAAGCGAGGAAGAAGAATGATCTCCTGTAAAATAAACTGCATGCTATATAATTATTTCATCCCCATTACTGTATAATCCCTTTAAAAGGCTCTCATAGATTGACATTGTACTTTTGTGTAAAACTTACCGACTTGAAGGAGTAAAATTTGACTCTAAGAACATTAACTTAGCCCATATATTTTGAGACAGAAATGAAGCGAAAGTTAACGATAAGCACCTTAATCAAAGAAGCTCGACTCTTTTGTGTTGACCAATCCAGATTTCAACATAAAGAACTTTTCGGAGTTACAGATGGCAAAGCTGTTGGAACACTCATTGAGCAGAAATTTCAAAAGCACCTAAATGACAAATACGAAGTAACAATCGGTTCATCCGCAAGTGGAATTGACCTTCCTTCAGCGGATATAGCAACAGACATCAAAGTAACTTCAATTAAACAACCACAATCTTCTTGCCCGTTCAAAGATGCCAAACAAAAGATTTTCGGGCTCGGATATAACTTACTGGTGTTCGTTTGCGACAAAGCAGACGACCCCAATTCAAAAACTGCAATTCTGAATTTCGTTAGTTGTTCGTTTATTTCAAAAGAAAGAACCGCTGACTACACCACAACTTTTCGCTTGAGAGAAATGGTTAAAGACAAAGCCAACGAAACCGATATCATTGCCTATTTGCAAGACAAGAATATTCCGGCAGACGAAATAGCACTATCGCAGTTAGCAGAACAAATTTTAAAGGCTCCGCCAGAACAAGGCTATCTCACAATTTCCAATGCTTTACAATGGAGATTACAATATCAAAGAATTGTAACTCTAAGTGATGAAGTGAAAGGAATCAACAAAATTGTAAGCTACAATAAACCTAAATGACGACAGTTTTTGAAGCAAATATTTCATCTCAGGCATCAAGTTTCTTAAAGAACAATTTGAAAGAAATTACATCTTTTGAGATAGCAAATCAAAAATTGTATGATGCCTTCGGTATGCTACATTTCTTTGATAATAATGAAGAATTGGAAACGCTAAAGGGAGTTCTTTTGGAAACTCAGAATATTCTTGAAGATGCCGACAGACCAGAATATGGCGATTTTCAAACCAATTCTGATTTGGCTAATAAAGTAACATTGCATTTATCTGCCAAGAAAATTTCTCCTGAAATTATCATTGAGCCTACCTGCGGAAAAGGAAATTTTATTATTGCGTCATTACGCAATTTTAAAAATATCAAAAGCGTTTTCGGTATTGAAATTTACAAGCCTTATGTTTGGGAAGCCAAGTTTAACATTATTGATTTTTTTCTTGCTAACCCAAAGTCAAACAAGCCTCAAATTTCAATCACGCACTACAGTGTATTTGATTTTGATTTCAAAAAGATAGCTGAGAAATACGCTGCGAGTGAAATTTTAGTAATCGGAAACCCTCCTTGGGTTACAAATTCAAAATTAGGGAGCCTTAATTCTACTAATCTTCCAAAGAAAACGAATTTTAAAAATCAAAGTGGATTGGATGCAATGACAGGTAAAGGGAACTTCGACATTGCAGAATTTATCACATTGGCAATGATTGAGGCCTTTCAGAATATGAACGGACATTTATTATTGCTTGTAAAAAACTCCGTCATAAAAAATATAGTCCTCGCCCAAACAAAGAATAATTACAAAATTACATCCATCGAGAAACAGTGTATTGACAGCAAAAAAGAGTTTAACGTTTCTGTCGAAGCCGCCCTATTCTATTGCAAACTAAATTCAAGCCCAGCCTTTGACTGCGAAGAGTTTAATTTCTATGACAACAAATTTTCCTATTCAAAATTTGGTTGGTTATCCGACAAATTTGTTTCAAACATTAATGCCTACATTCATTCAAAAGAAATTGATGGAGAGTGTCCCTTTGTTTGGCGACAAGGTTTAAAGCACGACTGCTCTACCATTATGGAATTAGACAAAGTGAACGGACACTATGTAAATGGATTGAAGGAAGAGATAAAATTGGAAGATGGTTTAGTATATGGCATTCTCAAAAGTTCTGATCTAAAGAATGCTGTAATTAAGCGGACCAGAAAGTTTACGATTGTCACTCAAAAAAAAGTGGGACAGGATACAAAATATATCAAAGCTGAATACCCTAATACTTATCAATACCTGACGCAACATCAAGCCAATTTTGAGGCAAGAAAATCAAGTATTTATCATAACAAGCCCTTATTTTCCATATTCGGTATTGGCGACTACTCATTCAAACCTTTTAAAGTGGCTATTTCGGGGCTTTACAAGACTTTCCATTTTACATTAATTCTTCCTCAAGACAACAAACCCGTGATGCTTGATGATACTTGTTATTTCATAGGTTTTGACAAAATAGAGTTTGCAGCTTACACCTTAATACTTTTAAACTCTGAAAGGACAATGCAATTTTTGCAGTCGGTAACTTTTGCAGACGCTAAAAGAACTTTTACCAAAGATGTCTTAATGCGAATAGATCTTTGGGAATTGGCACAACACATCAACAAAGCAGACTTACAAAAAGAACTTAGAATTCTAAGCGAAAAGTATAAACTCAATTTGACATTGAATGTGTGGAACAGTTTTATCAACACAATGACTTCTTTAAAAAATGGGCAAATCACCATGTTTGCATAAACCGAAAGAGTAATTGGCATCTTCTCCTCTCGTTCTGAGTGAGTAACCGCAGATGCACAGCACCCGATGTTTTAGAAATGAATGAGTATCTATCGAGGAAGAGGTAATTATCAAAGACTCTCTAAAATTACTTTTCATCTTTGCGTTTGTAGATATGCGCCTATTTCTAACCGGTTTTCTCTTTCTCTTTTTCAGTTTCCACTCAATGGCTATCCCATCTTTTGGCTTTGCACCCGAAACAGTGGGGCCATCGCGCAAAGATACCGACAAAGAGCAGAGGTTTGCTAAGTTTCGCATACATCACAAACCCTACTTAGACAGCACAACTAAAAGCATCGTATTGCGAAATGAGTACTCTTCTTTTGCTCGCAAAATGTTGCGGGGCAGCGGAATGGTGTTTGGCTACGATGCCTTAGCTCTGGGCATTTTGTACGCTTCTCCACCTTCCTTTAGTCATTGGTATAATATCAATTCGAGCAACTATCGAAACAACATGAAAATCGCTTTTACCCAGCCCCCTGTGGTAGATCACGACCCCTGGTATGTTAATTATTTTGGCCATCCGTATCAAGGTTCTTGTACTTACAATGCCGTCCGCTCACAACGCGCTACCTTTTGGCAAGCCGGGTTATTTACAATTGGACATTCGCTCATTTGGGAATACCTTCTCGAATCGGGCAATGAAAGACCCAGCGTGCAGGATTTGATAGTCACCCCTATTGTAGGCAGTCTTTTAGGCGAGTTAATTCATCAGGCGACCGTGCGTATGGCAAGGAACGGGTACACTTGGTACGAAGGAATTTTTGTATCGGTATTCAACCCCATGTTTGCCATAAACAATGGTTTTCGCTTTGCCGGCAAGCCGGTTCATAAAAAAGCACTTTGATTTTTTGTGAAGAATCGCAACAGAAGCCCGAAACAGACGGAGATTCAGCCGCAATGGTCTATTATTGCAGCCCAAAGAAATAATCATGAGTTCATTTAATAAAGAGCAGTTGCTGGAGGATATGAAGAACTGGCACAGCTTATTGAGGAAATACCAGATGCCTAACACGCGGAAGGCGGTGTTACAATTAGCAAATAGCTTTACGTTTTACTTAGCCCTATTAGGCTTACAGTTTTATTTATACGACAAGTCCATCCTGCTTTCAGCCGCTGTGGCCATATTGAACGGCTTTATTCTCGGGCGCATTTTTATTATTCAGCACGACTGTGGGCATCGCTCCTTCACCAAGTATCAAACGCTGAATGATGTGATAGGAACCGTATGTAGTATCTGCACTTTGATTCCTTATGAGTACTGGGCTAAGAATCATAATTTCCACCATGCGCACAACGGCCAGTTAGAATTTAGCGATATCGGTGATGTAGAATGTCTTTCTACAGAGCAATACGCACAACTTTCGTGGAAGAAAAAACTGCTGTACCGTATCTACCGCAATCCTTTTTACCTGTTCACCATCGGGGGATTTATTTACGTGGTAGTGTATAACCGATTTGCCTTTTTGAAAACAGACTCATTTAAGAAAGTGCGCAAGAATGTGACCCTCAGCAATGGCCTGTTTCTTTTAGTATATGCCGGATTGGCTTATCTGTTGGGGCCGGAACGTTTTCTGATTGTGCAGTTTATTAACCTGCTTTTCTTCGGCACTTATGCGCTTTGGTTCTTTTACATACAACATCAGTACGAGCATATTTATAAAAGCAGCAAAGAGAATTGGAACTATGTGATTGCCGCCATGAAAGGCAGCACATATTACAAACTCCCCGGACTGTTTCATTGGCTTACCGGCAATATTGGTTACCATCATATTCATCACCTAAGTCCGGCAATTCCTAACTATAACCTACCCAAATGTCATCGCGAGAATCCCATCTTTGAAAAACATGCGAACAGTATTAACTTTTGGCAAAGCCTGAAAACTGTAAAGGCTAACTTGTGGGATGAGCAGCGTCAAAAAATGGTGTCGTTCAGCGAATACAAGCGATTGAAGAAATCCTAATTTGCTGCGGCATGAAGGTATCGGCTCCATTCCTCTCCTCTACTTTTTTTCGCTTTTCTTTTATCCTGCTTTACAGTACAGCCTTTTTTATTTCCTCCGCAGCACTGCCCGATTCACTGACCCGATACGTACACCCGATCATCGGCACAAAAGGAGTATGGTTGTACGGGCGAACTACCCCTTTTGTAACTCCTCCATTTGGCATGACTCACTGGACGGCTTGCACCCGGAATGGTCGAATTGGAGGAGCAGTCTATAATTATTACGATTCAAAAATAATTGGCTTTCGCGCCAGCCATAAACCCGCTATGTGGATGGGCGACTATGGTTACGTCACACTAAAGCCTGCTGTGGGAGCCGCCTCTCTTTCCCTGCGCAAAAAGAAACTTTCGTTCCGGCATAAAAACGAAATTGCGAAGCCCGATTTCTATTCAGTGGTTTTACATCAGAACAATAACCGCATCACCACAGAACTCACTTCCACTTCGCGTTGCGGAATACTTCGTTTTACTTTTGATACTCAAGAAAGCCCTGTGATTTTTGTGGAAGCCAGCCAACAGCCGGGCTTCGGTGGTTGGATAAAAATAGATACTCTTCATCGCGAAATTATTGGATGGAACAGTGGCCGTCACAGTGCAAACTTGGGACCTCCATTGCCTAATTTCAAGGGTTATTTTGTCATTCGATTTAGCGAACCGTTTACTACCTGGGGAGTTTGGAATGGCGATACCCTCATGCCCGGGAGGTGGCAGCAACAATCGGATAAATGCGGAGCTTGGCTCAGTTTTAGAAACGGTACCAAAATGGTGCAGGTCACTACAGCTACTTCTTTCATCAGCATAGAGCAAGCCCGTGATAATTTGCAACGCGAGATAGCCGCTAAAACATTTGAGCAAGTGAAAAGTGAAAGTGAAGCGGAGTGGAACAATTATTTAAGCCGTATAGAGATAGACGGTGCAGCTCAAAAACAAAAAGAAGTGTTTTATTCCGCCATGTATCACTCGCTCTTATTTCCACGCGAATTTTCGGAGTACGGAAAATATTACAGTGCCTTTGATGATCAAGTGCATGAAGGCATCAGCTACAACGACTACTCTCTTTGGGATACTTACCGAGCAGAGCATCCGCTACTTCTTTTTATAGCTCCCGATCGCGTGCCGGGGATGGTGCAGTCGCTGGTGCAGATGTACGAAGAAGGAGGCTATATGCCCAAGTGGCCCAATCCGACTTATACCGGAATTATGATTGGCACTCATGCCGATGCCGTAATAGCCGATGCGGTGGTGAAAGGAGTGAAGGGGTTCAGTTTGCAAAAAGCCTATGAAGCATGTATGAAAGATGCAATGGCACCTTCGGAAGGCGACAGCACAAAACGATGGGCAGATCGCGCTCCGTGGAGCAGTCCTGAAACTCGTGCCGGATTAAGCTGGTATATGAAATTAGGTTTTGTTCCGGCAGATAAAACCAATGAATCGGTGTCGAATACACTCGAAGGAGCTTATGATGATTTCTGTGTGGCACAAGTAGCAAAGGCGGTTGGCAACAACGAGGATTATGAAATGTTGATGAAACGCAGTAAGAATTATGTAAACGTTTACAATCCGGCTACAGGTAGAATGGCTCCGAGAAACTCCGACAGCACCTGGGTAAAAAACCGCAGGGAGGGCTTTACCGAAGGCAGTCCATGGACTTACCTTTTTGCGGTGCAACAAGATATTCCCGGATTGATACAACTAATGGGAGGAAAGGAGGCTTTTATCCGTCAACTGAATATGAATTTCCGTTGCCTGCGCTATTGGCACGAAAATGAGCCGGGACATCATTACACTTACCTATACGATTATGCCGGGGAGCCATGGAAAACGCAGAAGATGGTAGCGCGTTACCGCAGAATAAAATACCACAACACGCCTCACGGTCTCACCGGTGATGATGACTGCGGACAAATGAGTGCTTGGTATATTTTTAGTGCATTAGGTTTTTACCCGGTTACTCCCGGCACTGAGATGTACGCTATTGGCACTCCTGAATTTCCGAAAGCCACCATTTACTTTGACCCCAACAATAAAAAGAAGAGTTTTGAGATTATTGCCAACCATGTTTCGAGGAAAAACAAATACATCCAATCTATCTCTCTCAACGGGGAAAAATTAGACCAGCCGTTTCTGCGCCATACCGATATTATCAATGGGGGGAAGTTAGAGTTGGAGATGGGGGCTAAACCGAAAAAGAATTAATCCCTCTGATTCTAATCATAAAAGCTACTGAGGAGAAATGTTCCTACTGATGTAAATCAGCTAATTGTGGCTTTCAATGTTTATCTTTGCAAGCGTGAAGCGCTTTATAGCCATATCATTTCTAAGTATTACTCTGTTCTCTCAAACAGAGTTTTACCAGTTGCTGAAGCTGCCGGTTTTATTTAAGCATTTTACAGAGCACCGCTCTAATAATCTCAACATCTCTTTTGCTGAGTTTTTGGTTCTCCACTATGTAACTCCCCATCAAAACGATGCTGACCACGACCGCGATATGCAGTTACCATTCAAATCAACTGATTGTGTGCAAAGTAATTTGCTTACCTTTTTTATTTCTAATCACGATGCCATCGAAGTAGCGGCTCCTGAAGTTCCTTCGGTTCAAACGGCATTTGTTAACACCGACTGGATTCCTTCCATTCACGTAGCCGATATTTGGCAACCGCCAAGAATTTCTTAATCGTTCCCCCTTTCTCGTGATGATGTGCAGCAGACTCTTTCGACTGTGCAACATCATACGTTGACTATTATTTTTTACGATTAAGAATTCTATTATGCTAGAAAAAATCATTGGATTTTCGATCCACAATAAATTAATCATTGGCATTTTTACACTGGTATTGCTGGTGTGGGGAGGATACAGCGTAACCCAACTGCCAATAGATGCGGTGCCTGATATCACCGATAATCAGGTGCAGGTAATTACCGTAACTCCCTCGCTTGGTGCTCCGGATGTGGAAAGGCTCATTACATTCCCTATCGAGCAAGCGAACAGCAACATTCCGGGACTGAAAAAGATCAGAAGTTTCTCCCGTTTCGGGCTATCGCTGGTTACCATAGTATTTGATGATGACGTGGACATTTACTGGGCACGCCAACAAGTGAATGAGCGTTTGCAGCAAGTGCAAACGGAAATCCCAGCCGGTATGGGAGTCCCCTCATTAGCTCCGGTCACCACAGGACTGGGAGAAATTTATCAGTATGTGGTAAAAACCAAACCGGGCTATCAACACAAATATTCTGTTACTGATTTAAGAACCATTCAGGATTGGGTGGTGCGAAGACAATTGCTCGGCACCAAAGGTGTTGCCGATGTTTCCAGTTTTGGCGGTTTGTTGAAGCAATACGAAGTAGCGGTAAATCCGGGAAAACTAAAGTCAATGAACGTGACCATGAACGAGGTGTTCAACGCTTTAGAAAGCAATAACCAAAATACCGGTGGTGCTTACATTGAAAAGGGTCCCACCGTCCTTTATATCCGCAGCGAAGGTCTGGCGGGAACTATCTCCGACATTGAAAACATGGTGGTAAAAACAACTCCCTCCGGTATGCCGGTGATGATTCGCGATGTGGGAACCGTTCAAATAGGGGCTGCTACGCGCTATGGTGCTATGTGTTATAATAACGAAGGCGAGGTAGCAGGAGCAGTGGTGATGATGCTGAAAGGAGAAAACTCCTCAAAGGTGATTAAAGAGGTGAAGGAAAAGATTGCACAGATTCAAAAATCGCTGCCCGAAGGAATTGTGATTGAACCTTTCCTCGACCGTACCAAAATGGTGAACAATGCCATCAGCACAGTAGAAACCAACTTGATAGAAGGGGCACTGATTGTGCTTTTTGTGCTGGTGTTTTTTCTTGCCAATATCAGAGCGGGGTTGTTAGTGGCTTCCCTCATTCCTTTATCCATGCTGTTTGCCGTGGTCATGATGAATTTTTTCGGAGTGGGGGGCAACCTGATGAGCTTGGGGGCAATTGATTTCGGACTAATTGTAGATGGTGCAGTTATCATAGTAGAAGCAGTGATGCACCAACTCACCCACAGCAAGCTCTTTCTACACACTTCGCAGATTACCCAAAAGGAAATGGATGAAGAAGTGCATCATTCCTCTTCGCGCATTATGAATTCAGCCGTGTTTGGGCAAATTATTATTCTGATTGTTTACTTACCCATTCTTTCTCTATC
>CAZQYO010000020.1:0-18407 GCA_964597415.1 uncultured Chitinophaga sp. | reverse complement strand
TGCGGCTTGCCTCCCATAAAACGCGAGCCATACACCACATCGGCAAAGCCATCCAAAATAGGTTTAAGCAGAATATTGAATTCGTTGGGGTCGTATTCCAGGTCGGCATCTTGAATAACGAGGAGGTCTCCGGTGGCTATTTTAATTCCTGTATGCAAAGCCGCGCCCTTTCCCCGGTTGACTGTGTGCTTTGCGTAAAGGATGGTAAGCGCGGGATTATTTTGTTGGTACTGACGCACCATTTGTTCGGTATTGTCTTGTGAACAATCGTCCACAATCACTACTTCTTTGGCCAAATCTCCGGCTAATTGCACGGCTCTCACTTTGTCTAATACCAGGTGTATAGTTCTGCCTTCATTATAAGTCGGAATAACAATAGAGAGTTTGCTAAACATAAGGGCAACAATATACCAATTCCCTTATTTTAGCCTCCCGATGAAATACTCCTCTAAATTGATTGCCGATGCAGTAGCAGAGTTTACTAAACTTCCCGGTATAGGTGAGAAAACCGCTCTTCGCTTAGTGCTTCATTTACTCAAGCAGGACACGGAGAGAGTGAATTGCTTTGGAGAGGCGGTGACCCGGATGCGGAAGGAAGTAAAATTTTGCAGCACCTGCCACAATGTGTCGGACCGCGATACTTGCGAGATATGTGCGAACCTTCACCGCGATCATTCCATTGTGTGTCTGGTAGAATCTATCCGCGATGTGATTGCTATCGAGAACACTCATGTTTACAGAGGGGTATATCATGTGCTGGGGGGAGTTATCTCTCCGATTGATGGAGTGGGTCCCGAAAAACTGACTATTGATTCGCTGCTTGAGCGGGTAGCACAAGGAGAAATAAAGGAAATTATTATGGGCCTCAGCCCCACTATTGAGGGCGATACCACCATTTTCTATATCAGCAAAAAATTGAAGGACACCGGAGTAAGCGTTACCACTATAGCCCGAGGTATTTCTTTTGGGGGAGAGTTAGAGTACACGGATGAAATGACGTTGGCTCGCTCTATCACCACCCGGCTTCCGTACGAAAATGTGCTGGTAAAGGCTTCTAATTAAAATGACATTTCATCGTTTCCTCTATCTTTCGTTTACAGAATGAAGCTGTCGGTAATCATAGTGAATTATAATGTGCGCTATTTCTTAGAGCAGTGTCTGCTCTCAGTGAGGCGCGCTTGTTTGAATATAAGTGCGGAAATAATAGTAGTGGATAATGCCTCTGTGGATGATTCCACTCAAGTAGTTTCTCAAAAATTTCCCGAAGTAAAACTGATGGCGAACAAAGAAAATGTCGGGTTCTCCAAAGCCAACAATCAGGCGATTAAAGAAGCTGCCGGGGAGTATGTGTTGCTGTTGAATCCCGATACTATTGTAGCAGAAGAAACCTTTGAAAAGTGTATTGCCTTTATGGATCATCACCCCGAAGCGGGAGCACTAGGCGTGCGGATGGTGGATGGGAAGGGGAAATTTTTGCCCGAGTCAAAACGCGGACTGCCCACTCCGGCAGTGGCATTTTATAAAACCTTTGGGCTGGCGGCCTTGTTTCCAAAATCTAAAACCTTTGGCCGCTATCATCTGGGTTTTCTGAATGAATATGAAACGCATGAGGTAGATATTCTTTCCGGTGCTTTTATGTTTATCCGCAAAAGTGCTTTGGAAAAAACAGGATTTTTAGACGAGACTTTTTTTATGTATGGAGAAGATGTGGACCTGAGCTACCGCATCCTGCAAGCCGGTTACAAAAATTATTATTTCCCTGATACCACCATCATTCATTACAAGGGCGAGAGCACTAAGAAAGGCTCTTTAAACTATGTCCGGGTATTTTATAATGCCATGATCATTTTTGCGCGGAAACATTTCAGCAGCAATCAATCGGGCTTGTATTCTTTGCTCATTCACCTGGCTATTGTATTTCGCGGGGCATTGACTCTTCTTTCTTCACTTTTCGCTTCTTCCTATCTTTTTATAATAGATGCCGCTTTGAGTTTCGGAGGTATTTTTTTTATCAAAACCTACTGGGAAAACTCAATTAAGTATTCCGAGCATTACTATCCCAATCAGTTTCTTTTTATAGTAGTGCCGCTTTATATTTTGATTTGGATATTGGCGGCATTTTTCAGCGGGGGATACGACAAGCCTTTTCGCATTTCAAAAATCCTTCGCGGCATAGCCGCAGGTACCATAGCCATTGCTGCCCTTTACGCCTTTCTTCCCAATGAGTGGCGATTTTCAAGAGCAATGATATTACTGGGTGCGGCATGGACTGCCTTAGAAATGATATTCACCCGAATGGTTTATCACTTTATCCGCTATCAATCTTTCTCGATAGAAAATTTTGAAGAGGAGCGCAGTTTGATTGTTGGCGAACAAGAAGAAACGGCAAGAGCAGAAAAAATTCTGCGAACCTTAGGCCACACGGGAGAAATAAACCGCAGCAATACACTCAGCGACTGTAAGAAGGTCGCTGCAATTTTTGAAATTAATGAACTTATTTTTTGTTCATCGGGTGTTTCCTTTAGCGATATTATTCAGCAAATACAAAGCTGCGGAGCCGGTATTGATTATAAGATACTGAACGAAGGCAGTGACGCACTTATCGGAAGTAATTCGAAAGAGGGAGCCGGAGACTTGTATGTAGCCGAAAAAAGTTATGCGCTGTTTCGCCCTGAAAACCAAAGGAGAAAACGATGGTTTGATGTTTTGTTTTGCCTCCTGCTGATTCCGCTATTGCCGGTAAATATTTTTCTGATTAAAAATTTTGGTCAGCATATTGCCAACTGGTCGCAAGTGATGAAAGGAGCAAAGTCTTGGGTGGGGTTTTCCACTCGTGAAAATTCGCTGAGATTTCCGCACGCCAGTTGCGGCATACTGCATCCCGGTGATAGAGTGAAATCATTTGCTCTGAGCAACGAAGAGATGGTCGCTATTGAGCTGACCTATGCGCGACATTACTCTGTTCGCAATGATGTATCTTTGCTGCTGAACAATTACCGCAAGTTAGGCCAATGAAAACGATGATAAGCCTCCTTCTACTTTTCAGCTTTTCCGAAGCATTTGCGGGAAATCCGTATCGAACCTTTCTCCTTACCCGTGTATTTCCTGCTCTTAAAAGCAATACCACCAGCACCACCGTTCAAGAACCTATTTGCACTATTCCTCATTATCAAATCCCCAAGTGTTCCATTTTTTGCAGAATGGAAGACAAGCTCACCAAGGCTATCGGTATTTGGATAAAAATAGGGGTGAAATAGGCTCCCCCAAAGTCGAGTAGCCGCTTTCAAATTATCTTATAGCAATCTCTTTCTTTGATTGAAAACTATCGGTGCTCAGTGCAGGATCTCTTCCAGAATTTCGGGCGATCTCAGATGGAAGTTCTCTATGTGGAGTTGATAAAATTTAATCAGGCTTGCCAGCATTTGTTTTCTATCGGCCCGGTGCACAACAATAGTGCTTTGCCCAAATAAGTGCGCTTCCATTAAATCAAACAATTGTTTGCTCTCCGCGCGGCTCAAGATATAAGTCGGGTGCTCTTTCTCCTTCACAAAAAATCCTTCTCTCATTTCAAAATAGGGAGCTATGTCGGAAAAATTGCGATGCGGAGCAAAACCCAAATACTGTGACAAGTGGAGCAGAAAAAGCAAATGAAAATCGGCATGAAGTTTTTCTGCGGTATCTAACTGTAGCAGTACGGAGTAAAGAAACTCAAACAAATCTTCGTTTGGCTCCGGCTCTCGCACTGTTTTTGTAATCACCTCCAACAGAAACATGGCCATCGTTGATTTCAGTGTATCGAAAGGAAGAGAATGATAATTGTACTCCCGGCTGAACTCCTTGGCAAACTGAATGTTTCGGTGCTCCCGATAGTTTACTTCCATTTGCAACAGAGTGAGCGGTTGCATTAAGCTGGCTTTTGATTTCGCTTTAGCAGACCGCACTCCTTTTACGATAAAAGAGAGCAAGCCGAATTTTTCCGTATAGATTTTAGCGATAACACTGGTTTCGGAATATTTTATGGTATGGAGAACAATTCCTTTAGTTTTGTGATACATATCTTAGTTCTACGTGCTTAACCGACTCTCCGGAAAACTTCCTTCAATATTACTCATTTTGCTTGTCCCGATAATTGGCTTCTGGCAGGTTTCGTTTTTTGCTTATTGCATGAAATGGGATATGATGGACTTCTTTTTCCCCATGCGCCATTTTTTGAGCGAGTGCCTGCAAAATCATTTACTGCCGCTATGGTGCCCTTACGTTTTTTTGGGGAATCCGTTTTATTCCGATCCGCAGTCCGGCCTGTGGTACCCCATTGATGCACTGATTGCTTCCACCGTAGGTTATACGGTTTACACCGTGCAGGCCGAGTTCATTTTTCATCTGCTGATTGCTTCATTCGGTTTTTATAAACTGATGCGTACGCTTCACTTGCCCGACCGCTCGGCAGCGGTGGTGGCAGCTTTATTTCCACTCACCGGTTTTTTTGTGGCTCACGCATCGCACTCTGCTTTTATAGTGAGCTTGGCTTGGATGCCGCTAACCTTTCATCTGTTTATTCAAGGAATGGAGGAAAAACGAATGGTGAAATTTCTACTCTCCGGCCTCACCCTTTCCCTTTGCTTAACCGGTGGTTATGTAGCATTTGCTGTGTTAAGCGGGTACACCTTGCTGGCTATCTACATATACTATCAGGTTAAAAACCGAAAGGTGAAAGACTATTTTAAAACCACCACGCTATATGGACTACTTGCGCTCATCGTTACGGTTGCGCTTAGTTCGGGTTATCTGTTTTCATTGTTACAGGCTTTGCCTTATTTAAAGCGGGCCGAAGGTCTCAGTGTAGCAGTGGTCAACATCAACTCCTTTTCTCCTCAAAGTCTCCTCACTCTCTTGCTCCCTTTTGCGGGAAATGCCAATCATACTTTTTTTGAAACCGATATGACCATGCGCAATATTTACATGGGCTTTCTGGTATTTCCGCTGCTATTGATTGGACTACTTTCCGGGAACAGAAAAAGAAATCTGGCTGTATTAGCGGTAGGCTTAGTTTGCTTATCCATCGCTTTCGGGAAATATCTACCGGTGCGCGAGTGGCTCTATTACACCGTTCCCTTTATGAAGTTATTTCGGCATCCGGCCATCTTCCGCATATTTACCATTATCGGTTTTCTGATGATAGCAGCTGATGGCTTACAGGTTTTATGGATGGACTATTCCGCAAGAGGAAAGAAGATTTTGGTGTGGACCCTGCTTGCCGAGTGGGTAGTCCTCCTTGCCATTGCGGTGGTAGCATTTCGCCATACGGGGACGGGTTTTGAGTTCCCCAATTTCACTTCTGCTCAAAGTGTATCCGACTTTAATACAGCGGGCAGTCTTTCTAAGCATATTCTTATACAAGCAATAGTGCAGGGGGCACTGATTGCTCTTTCTATGCTCCTCTTCTTGGTAGTGAAGCAAAAGAAACTCGCTTTGGCTGTTTCTGCTATTTGGCTGCTGGACATGCTTATCGCTACACAAATGAATGTGCCCGGTACGGTTATTTCTACCGTGCCGGTGGCCGATTTTAAAAATGAATGTACGCGGTTGCCAAAAGGATTTCCGGTACCCTCTTCAGCAGCCATTGAAACCTATAACCAGTACGGTGGCCAACCGTTACAACCGGTTGTTTACAATGCCAGCATATTGAGAAAAGAGCCTTGTGCCGATGGCTTCAATCCATTTTATCTGAAGCAGTATGCCAATTTCCTGAATTCTCCCTTGGCGAATAAAACATTAAAACACTCTATTGCTTTTATCTCTGACGAAATAAGGCCTCTGTCACAATTAAAAGAGGATTTGAAGCAAGGAACAGTGGATAGCAATTCCCTTTACACCGAGCAGACTCTGCCCAAACCGACTGGAGGGAGAAAGAGTAGCCGGCTATCTGTGAAGACCTTTGAGCCGGGGAAAATTTTGATAGAGACCGAAACCGATAAGCCTGCTTTTCTCACTTTGTTGCAATCTAACTATCCGGGATGGAAAGCAGAGGTGGAGGATATTGCCACCCCTATTATCACCACTAATTACACTTTTATCACCATTGCTTTGCCGGAGGGCAAGCACCGGGTCAACTTTAGTTTCTCCCCTTCGCACTTTTACCTTTTTGCCGGACTGCAACTGTTTAGTTATATCGGCTTGGGCTTCGCTCTTATCTTTTTGAGAAAAGGAAAGAAAGTCAGCGCTATTATCGGGGAATAGGGACAGGTATAGACAAAATTTTTTCAAGTCTAAATAGGAGACTCGCACTCAAATGCTATGAATGTTTCCATAATTGATGTTTTAGTGTTGAGCAATGAGATACTGAACGGGAAGAGTAAAAAATTTATAGAAATGGCCTCCTCTGAGCAGTTGGCGGACTCACTGTGGATAGGGCATATTTCATTTATGCGCTCATTTAGAAGTGGTAGGGAGGTCTGAGGAAAAAATCCCCAATTTGGCACTGAGCCAAGAAAGTCTCTCTAATTGGTAAGTAAAATTTTAGCCACCTTTTTTCCTTTTCCTAAATCGGTAGAACTGAATACAAGGTAAATGCCACTTTTAGCGCGTACTCCGTTGTAATTTTTTCCGTTCCAAATCATTTGAGAGCCATTGGCTCTTCCCTGAAAAATCAAATTCCCGCTGATGTCTGTAATTTTTACATAAGCCCCTTCTACCAAGCCTTTAATAGCAATGGGGCCGTCATAGTCGGGCTTCACGGGGTTGGGATAAACTAAGGCCTCCTTACAGTCTGCACACTCCCCTTGAGCATCTCCCTGATAGCTTACAAGACCTCCGGTGGTTCCTATAAAAACTTCTCCTGTTTGGTCGTCCACGGCAATATCGGTAATCTGATTACTTGGGAGGGGGCTGTTGTCTGCTGTAAATTTCAGCAACTCTGTTTTGCCATCGGCACTGATTAGCCACAGTCCATTCGTAGTGCCTATCCATTTTCTGTTGGCGGCATCTACCGCAATGGCTCTTACACTTTCTGTTCCGAAAAGGTAGCCCACATAGCCATCCCGTTCTACTTTAATCTGATTGGCATCACAACCATAATTGGTCAATTCACTGCCCGCACAGTAAAACACCCCAATGCCCTGTAAAGTGCCGGCCCAAATGTTTCCATCTTTATCTTCGGCAATGCTATATACGGTAGCATCGGGCAACCCTCCTGACCCGACTCCTGCACCCACTATCTTTACTTTATCATCGCTTACATCATCCAAAGTCCCGTTATTATTCAAAACTAAAATTCCATTAGAGCCGGAAGGGGTTCGCAAGGGTGCCCACAACTGACCGTTGCGATCAATGAGCATTTTTTTCATCAGAATATTAAAATAGGGGATGGAATAGTCCACCCATTGCCCATTGTTCTTTAAAATTTTAATGGGTCTTGAGGCTCCGGCATTAGAAACCCAAAGATTTCCATCGGCATCTGAAGTCATCGCACTTATTCTGGTTCTTTGGTCATCTCCAATAGCTCCTTCGAGAATACTATTGTTTTTGTCGTACACGTTTATAGTTCCGTAAGCCTCATCATACTCCACCAGCCCCCCCCAGAAAGAACCAAAATAGGTTTTCCCTTTGGATGGCACAGAACTGACACAAACCAAATCGAGGATGTCGGTCAACACCGGATCGGAGTATTGATTTCTATTCGTCCAAGTCCCCTCCTTAAACTGAAAAAATCCATCTCTATTTGAATTATTGGTCCAAGAATCATCTACTCCACCCGGTGCTACGGAAACGGTATTTCCATTTATGTTTATTTGAAATACACTCGCACTAAAGGGGCCATCCGGAATAATTTTCTCAATACTGCCCTGATTATTTTTAAACAAGCCATTCCAATAATCTCCTTCCCATGAAATGCCATTGCTTTCAAACCACCCGATAGGTCGCACGTGCCCTTGCGTGTTGGCTACGGTGAAAGTGCCGGTCAGGTCTATCTTGCCTTGCTTTCCCGCAAAAGTGTTGTCGTTATTCCAGATAGTAAAATAGAGGGTATGGTTCACTTCCCGCAGGCTGGTAATAACATTGTCGGTAGCCGAAAAAATTTTGCTCCACACGTTTCCATTATACTCGAGCAGCGTATCTGTTCCATTGCCGTTTACTACCGTATAAACGTGGCCGTCATAAGCGCTTACATACTTCACCGGCTTTATGGGCATTCCCGAACCGGTATCGAAAACTGCCCACGAATTAAAATCTTGCAAGTTCGAAGCACTGAAGTTCGCATATTTCAAACCTTCTGAGGTAGCGGCATAAATCTTTGATCCATCCACATCGGTTGACATCACCTTTACCGGTTGGCCGGAGGAACCTATCACGTAAGTATTCTCAATTTCCTTTTTATTCAGGTCAATCACTGAAATCCCTATGTCAGAAGAGATGTAGCACTTGCCATTGTAAAATGAAATATCATTAATCCCTACCGCGCCTGAAGAATTTTGAGCTTTGATGTCGGCAATATTATAAATGTCGGTTTCGTGAAAAATTAAATCAATGTTGCTGTTTGTGTAGGCCACTGCCAGCACCTCAGAGGAGGGGTCGTAGTTCATGGTTTTAATCGCCATATCGCTTAACCCCGTAGCCTTATCGTAGGTTCTGATTTCACCGGTGCTTTTATCATACGAAAACAGCGATTTGGAGGAGGCGCTGAACACTTTGTCCCCGGCATCGCAAACCGCTACAGAAGCTTGATAAGGCAAGTATGATTTCCAAGTGCCTAATTGCCTGACCTGCGCTTGAACGTCTCCGAAAACCAAGCAACCGACCATCAATAAATACCAAAATCGCTGAACATTGCCTCTCATAAGACGAAAGTATTAAAACGGCTGTTAAACGCGAATGTCCGCTGCATATTGCATTCGCAGGTCATGCGTCATTTATTATCTTCGCGCACTCTTATGCAACGCAAAAATCACGATAGCAAAGGCTATCCGGAATTTGACTCCCTCAGTCTTCCGGAAATTGAAAAAGAAATCCTTCAATTCTGGAGCGAGAATGGAATTTTTGAAAAGAGCGTGAATGAGCGCCCTGAAAATAACCGTTTTGTGTTTTACGAAGGCCCGCCCAGTGCTAACGGCAAGCCCGGCATTCACCACGTAATGAGCCGAACCATCAAAGACTTATTTTGCCGGTATAAGACCTTGCAGGGATTTCGGGTAGAGCGAAAAGCCGGCTGGGACACACACGGACTGCCGGTGGAATTAGGCGTTGAAAAACAGCTCGGCATTACCAAAGCCGACATTGGAACAAAAATTACCGTAGCGGAATACAATCGCTTGTGCCGGGAAGAGGTAATGAAGTTCACCGACATCTGGAATGATCTGACTCGCAAAATGGGTTATTGGGTGGACATGGAACACCCCTATATCACTTACGAAAACAACTACATTGAAAGTCTATGGGCACTGCTTAAAAAGTTGTACGATAAAGGCTTGCTTTATGAAGGCTACACCATTCAGCCCTTTTCGCCTGCTGCGGGAACGGGCTTGAGTTCACATGAGTTGAACCAGCCGGGATGTTACCGCGAAGTAAAGGATGTGAGTGCCATTGCACAGTTCAAAGTCTCAAATTCAAAGTTCCCGGTAGAAGGCGATGTTTACTTTTTGGCATGGACGACTACTCCGTGGACATTGCCGTCCAACACCGCACTTGCCGTGGGAAAGGACATTGAATATGTTTTGGTAAAAACATTCAATGCTTTCACTCATCAGTTGAGCAACGTGATTCTCGCAAAAGATTTATTGAGCAAATATTTCCCCGCAGAAAACAGCGCGTTGAGTTTTGAGGAATACAAAAAGGGCGATAAGAAAATCCCTTTCGAGATTTTAAATTCTTTCAAGGGAAAAGATTTAGAAGGTCTCCGCTACGAACAACTCCTCACGTATGCCCAACCCACAGATGGCGATGCCTTTAAAGTTGTTCTTGGTGATTTTGTAACAACTACAGACGGCACCGGCATCGTTCATATCGCTCCTTCTTTTGGGAGTGATGACTTCAAAGTGGCAAAGCAAAACGGAATTGGTTCACTGACTTTGGTAGATAGGCAAGGAAAATTTACCGATGAAGTAAACGATCCTATTTTTCCGCTCGATGGGCGCTATGTAAAGGAAGCCTACTACACGGAGGAGAATAAAGAACAGGAGTTTCACCTACAGAAAGAAATTCTTCGCGTGAATAACATTATTCCCGACCTGAAAAGTTTTATGAGTGCCGATGATTTGATTGTGTTGAAATTAAAACTCGAAAACAAACTTTTCAAAACAGAGAAATACGACCACAGCTATCCGCATTGCTGGCGAACCGACAAACCAATTATCTATTATCCGCTCGATTCGTGGTTCATTAAAACAACGGCTATCAAAGACCGCTTGATTGAACTTAACAAAACCATTAATTGGAAGCCCAAACATACCGGGGAAGGTCGCTTTGGTCAGTGGTTAGAAAACTTAGTGGATTGGAACTTATCCCGTTCCCGCTATTGGGGAACTCCTCTGCCGATTTGGATGACCGAGGATGGCGATGAAACAAAGTGTATCGGTTCGATAGCAGAACTGACGGCTGAAATTGAGAAATCAGTGAATGTCGGGCTAATGAGGCCGATGGAGATGACCGATTTGCACAAACCGGAGGTAGATGAAATTATTCTGGTGTCCGATTCGGGTAAACCCATGAGGCGAGTTCCTGATTTGATTGATGTGTGGTTCGATTCAGGGGCAATGCCTTATGCGCAGTGGCATTATCCCTTTGAGAACGAAACCATTTTTAAGCAAAACTTTCCGGCAGATTTTATTGCCGAAGGCGTGGATCAAACGCGGGGTTGGTTTTTTACATTGCACGTGTTGGCGGTAGCCCTTTTTGATTCTGTCGCCTATAAAAATGTGGTGAGTAATGGCCTGTTGCTCGATAAGGGCGGCAACAAAATGAGCAAGCGACTCGGGAATATTGTAGATCCTTTTGAAGCAATTGAAAAGTATTCGGCAGATGCGACCCGCTGGTATATGATGCGCAACAGCGACCCATGGGAAAACATGAAGTTTGACCTGAATGGCTTACAAGAAACCATGCGCTCACATTTCGGAACCTTATATAATACCTATGCCTTTTTTGCGCTGTATGCCAACATAGATGGCTTCGCTATAGAGGAGACAAATGTGGTTCCATTGAAGGAAAGAACGGAGTTAGATCGCTGGATTATTTCTAAGCTGCATAGCTTGGTTAAGTACGTGACCGAGCGCTTAGATGATTATGATGTGACCCCGGCCGCCAGAGCTATCGAAGAATTTGTGGACGAACATTTGTCCAATTGGCATGTGCGATTAAGTCGCAGACGCTTTTGGAAAGGAGAAATGAGTCGCGACAAACAAGCCGCTTACGAAACTCTTTATGAATGTTTGAATGTAGTCGCACAACTGATGAGTCCTTTCTCCCCATTTTTCAGTGAATGGCTATATCAAAACCTCACCGGCCTTGTGCGCCAACAAGTAAAAGGAAATAATATTCCTCTTCCCTATGAATCCGTACATCTTACCTATTTAACTAAGGTGGAGGAGAGTGCCATTGATACCGACTTGGAAGAGCGCATGGCTTTGGCGCAAAAAAGTTGTTCCCTTATTCTTTCGCTTCGTAAAAAGGAAAAAATAAAAGTACGCCAACCTCTTTCAAAAGTGCTAATTCCTGTAACGAATGAAAAGATGAAAGCACAGTTGCAAAAAGTAGAGAGCTACATTTTGAGCGAAGTGAACGTGAAAGAGGTGGAATACGTGGACGATGCTTCGGGAATTGTGAAGAAGAAAATAAAGCCCAACTTTAAGGAATTAGGAAAGCGAGCCGGCTCTAAAATGAAAGCGATTCAAAGTGCCATTAACGGATTTGTACAAGAAGATATTCGCACCATCGAAAGCACCGGCATCTATCCCTTAAATCTGGAGGGGGAGGTCTTTGATTTAACCTTAGCAGACGTGGAAATACTGAGTGAAGACATTCCCGGTTGGTTAGTAGCAAGTGAAGGAGCATTGACCGTAGCCTTAGATGTAACCATCTCTGAAGAGTTAAGGAAGGAAGGCAACGCCCGCGAATTCATTAATAAGATACAGAACCTGCGCAAGGATAAAGGGTTTCAGGTACTGGACCGCATTAAAGTCTCTGTGGTAAATAACGAAACAATGGAACACACGTTGTCTGCTTTTAAAAACTATATCGCCAATGAAATTTTAGCAAAGGATATTGTATTAGTAGATTCTTTGAGCGAGTTCGATGAGATTGAATTGAATGAGGAATTGTTGAAAATAAAGGTAGAGCTCAATTAAAATCCATCCAGAAGTGAGGACCTCTTTACAATAAAATGAAAGCAAGCGCACTGCGGTAAATAAATATGAAAAAATATCAGGCTACCCTTATCATCCTCGCCATACTTGTGGCCGATCAGGCACTCAAAATTTGGGTGAAAACCCACATGATGCTGGGACAGGAATTTGTCATTACCAACTGGTTCCGTATTCACTTTACCGAAAATCCGGGTATGGCTTTCGGGATGGTGCTGCCCGGTGTGTGGGGGAAACTATTTCTGAGTGCTTTTCGATTGGTGGCCGTAGCCGGTGGTATCTGGTATTTGAACCGCACTATCAAAGAAAAGGCGCACTGGGGTTTTATAGTTGCGGTTTCTATGATATTAGCCGGGGCCATCGGCAACATGATTGACGGTACTTTTTATGGGGTTATTTTTTCAGACAGTTATCAAGGAGTCGCCAAACTGTTTCCGGCAGGAGGCGGCTATGCCGGTTGGATGCAAGGGCTGGTGGTAGATATGCTGTGGTTCCCGATGTTTCACGGCTTTTTCCCCGATTGGTTCCCGATATGGAAAGGGGAGTATTTTGAATTCTTCCGGTTCATTTTCAACATTGCCGATGCCGCCATCACCATAGGCGTATTCACCATTCTCCTATTTCAAAAAATATTTTTTAAAGCTGAACCCGATGCTGAAAAACCAGCAGAAACGGAAGAAGGAATCACTACCCCGGGAATTATTTGAAGCGCACTCCCCGCTTGTTTCTTTAGAGTTAAAAGTCGGCAAAGGTTTGCACCAGCACGGCTAATTTACCGTTGCCTTTTTCTTCTTCCATCAGTTTAGCGAAGTCTTTTGTGAGATAGCCTTCGGGCAGGTTGAAGGCGCTTTTAGAGATGGTTTCTTTCTTCACTTCTACCTTTACCGAAGATTCTGTTTTGCCGACTTTGCTATTTACTTCTGCTTCCAAGATAGCTCCGTCTGTGCCTTGTGCTTCATTCCAATTACCCATCAGTCGCAGCAAGGGAATTAACTGGTTTATGGGAATTTTTGCCTCCGTACTCCATACACTTGCCTTTAAGGAATCTGTTTCGCCCACCGCTTTTACCAGCTTGTAGCCGTATTCCTCTTTCGATTTATCGGTTTCTTTAAAATTGAAGTCATAACTTTTTTGATAGCCTTCTTTCAGTTTGTTCGCCACATAAAAATCAATCAACTGATCGAAACGGTATTTAATAATGACCTTTTTATCAGCGGTAGAAACGGTGTAAAAATCTTTAGTGCTGAGGTCCACAATAAAGAAGTCGTATTTCTTATTGCCGTTTTGGGTTTGTTGAATATGCACCTGATTGCCCTTTATTTTCAGTTGAGCCACTACGGGTTGTTCCTTATCCACTTTGTAAGTGACGGTGAGTTGCCCTTCGAAGCCGCTTTGTGCAAAAATTAAAACCACAGCCAATGTTGCTGCGATGGTCAAAATAGTTTTTCTCATAAAAGCAGATTTAAAAATTTATTTCCGAAAATCGAAATGCCTACTGCGACTGCAATAATAGCAGAAATCAGCACGGCACCGGCTGCCACATCCTTTACTTTGCCGGTTAATTCGTGATGTTCGGGCGAAACAAAGTCCACCAAATATTCAATAGCCGTGTTTATCATCTCTGCCATAATCACTAAACCAAAGGTTAGAAAAATCAAACTCCACTCTATGGCATTTAAGCAAAAAAAGATGCCGACTAAAATCACTGCCACCAAGGCCAATAAGTGCACCTTTAAATTGAGTTGCTCTTTTACTGCCACCACAATTCCTCTGATGGCATACCCAAAACCCTTGATAAATTTCATAAAAGCAATTTGATAGCTTTCCGCAACTGATTCTCTATCTGCCCAAAATTCTGAAATCCGCTGTAATTCTCTACTTCTGTGAGGGCTTTTTCTAAATCAAATTCATTTTGAGGCATCGAATACGCCAGTCCCTTTTCGCGAAGAGTCTTTGCTAAATACTCCTGTTCAGTTTGCCCGGGGGTGGGCACTAAAATGGCCTTTTTGCCCAACTTCATTAAATCCATTACCGAGCTGTAGCCCGATCGGGTAATCACCAAATCTGTTTGCGCCATCGCTTCATTCACCCCTGTGGTATCTAAATGATTAACCGTTTCTAACTGATTTATCTGCTGATGACTTTTCTCCAAACCGGGTTCTCCGGTAATCAGCAGTGCTTTCAAATTTCTTTTCAGAAGTTGTTGCCGGAGCAGTGCGGCATAAATAGCTCTTTGCGGAGGCGGGCCGGAAACCATTGCCACCGCATCGTATTTTTTGGGTGCCGAAACGGGGGATAGTCGGGAAAGGTATCCGATAAATTTTGCAGAGAGCGTTTCCCTTCCTTTCAACAATTCCGGTATCAAGGCTTCGCTTTCCGCAGGAATCCAACATTCGTCAAACTGCCTAATCATGTGATGGTTTACTTTGTTCACCCCCGCTTCCATCCATTTCCAGTCATCGGGCATTAGCAAATGCACCTGATGGGTGATAAAAATATTTTTAGTAGTAGCGGCATAACAACCATATCGGTTATCAGAAATAATCACCTTCACTTTTTCGCGGTTCACAATTTCGCAGATGAGTTTATTCTCCTTTTTGATAGCCGCAGTAAATGCCGGAAGTTGCTGCACCATTTTTAAAACCATTGCCCCATTTGCAGGATATACCGGATGATAACCGGGCAAGAGAAAATGTTTCAACTCCGGGAAATGCTCTTTTAGCAATAGAGCCGCATCGCCCGATGATGCCACCAATACTTCAAAATTTTGATAGAGCAATTCGTAGATGATGGGGATACAGCGGGTAGCATGTCCCAAGCCCCAATCGAGGGGAGTAATCAAAATTCGCTTTCGGCTATCAGGCACAAATAATTATTTTCGTTGGTGGACGTTGAGAATAGATGGCAAAGAAAATAAAACATATTACCCGCGTGGCGCTGATGGCTGTAATGGCGGTGTTGCTCGCGACTTCGCTGCCGGGGTGCAAAGCGACTAAATGCGATTGCCCCACCTTTGGCGGTCACCGACTGAAGCATTAATCTTCCTTTTCAGGACTTTGTGGTAGAAAAGTTTTGATCCCACTGGTGCTGTTTGTTCTTAATTGTTTTTGCACGAGCGGACGCTCGCGCGAGTGGTGTGAAATGCGAAAGTTTTGGTTTGCTTTGGGTTAGAAACTTTCGCATAATTATAAGTTACCAGTAAGCCTAAAAGACAACAGTGCAACCATTAAATAGAGGACTAAAAATTAAAGGAATTAAGAAAGACAAACCATTTTGACAGGTGGACAACGACATAGCAACGATATTACAAACGGACAGCGAATAAGCCGACACTCATTGCCAAGCCTTCTGTATTTTTTATTTTTCCCACCGCACATTTTTTTAATTCAATTTTATGCCGATTCGCAAACGGCACATTGGCTTTTGCCCTCCCGATAGCTATCGGGACACCGACAGAGCAGTCGGACAACAAAACGGATTTTTTACGTATTTTGACCAACTATAAATTTTAGAATATCAAAGTGAAAAATGAGAAACTGACAAGGAAAGAAATCATTGACAACCGCTTAAAACAAGCAGGCTGGAATGTGACTGACCGAACTCAGGTAATTGAGGAATTTGATATTCACTTGACAGTAGTTGAAGAACCGACAACTCCATACGTTGGTCACCAATACAGCGACTATGTTTTATTGGGTAAAGATGGAAAACCGCTTGCTGTTGTTGAAGCCAAAAAGACTTCGGTGGACGCTGCACTCGGGCGGGAACAAGCCAAACAATATTGCTACAATATTAAACAAACACAAGGCGTTGACTTGCCTTTCTGCTTTTATACCAACGGACACGACATTTACTTTTGGGACTTAGACAATTATCCGCCAAAAAAAGTATATGGTTTTCCGACCCGTGATGACCTTGAACGCTACGCATACATACGTAAAGCGAGAAAGCAATTAGCAGGTGAACTCATCAACACAAAAATTGCAGGACGGAATTATCAGATTGCTTCAATCCGTGCTGTAATGGAAGCCGTTGAAAAACGGAAACGCAAATTCTTATTAGTAATGGCAACCGGCACGGGCAAGACAAGGACTTGCATTGCTTTGGTAGATGCACTCATGCGAGCCGGTTGGGCAGAAAGGGTTTTATTCCTTGTTGACAGAATTGCTCTTCGTGACCAAACACTGGAAGCATTCAAAGAGCATTTGCCAAACGAACCACGTTGGCCAAAGCAAAGCGAAAAAGAAATTGCCACCGACAGACGAATTTATGTTTCAACTTATCCAACTATGTTGAACGTAATTCGCAATGAGGAGAAAACTTTGAGTCCGCATTTCTTTGATTTGATTGTGGTGGATGAAAGCCACCGAAGTATTTACAACACATATCAGGAAATTCTTGATTACTTCAATACGATTACATTTGGTTTAACAGCTACGCCAACAGATGTGATTGACCACAATACTTTTCAATTATTTGAGTGCGAAGATGGCGTTCCAACTTTTGCTTATTCCTATGACGAAGCAGTAAATCACATTCCGCCATTCCTGAGCAATTTTCAGGTAATGAAAATCAAAACAAAGTTTCAGGATGAAGGCATAAACAAACGGACAATTACTTTGGAAGACCAACAGAAATTAATGTTGGAAGGAAAGGAAATTGAAGAAATCAATTACGAAGGAACAGAGATTGAAAAGAAGGTAATCAACAGAGGAACGAATGCGTTGATAGTCCGTGAATTCATGGAAGAAAGTATCAAAGATGCCAACGGAGTATTGCCAGGAAAAACGATTTTCTTTTGTATTTCAAAAGCACATGCAAGACGTGTTGAAGAAATATTCGATTCACTTTATCCCGAATACAAAGGCGAATTAGCCAAAGTTTTGGTAAGCGAAGACCCAAGAGTTTACGGTAAAGGCGGTTTGCTCGACCAGTTTGTTCATAACGACATGCCACGCATTGCCATTAGTGTTGACATGCTCGACACAGGCATTGATGTTCGTGAATTGGTGAATTTGGTTTTCGCAAAACCTGTTTACAGCTACACCAAGTTTTGGCAGATGATAGGCAGAGGAACCCGTTTACTCGAACCTGAAAAAATAAAACCTTGGTGCACCCAAAAAGATAATTTCCTGATTCTCGATTGCTGGGACAACTTTGAATACTTCAAACTCAATCCAAGAGGTAAAGAACTAAAAGGACAGATTCCTTTACCAGTTCGGTTGTTTGGTATTCGTTTGGAAAAGATAGAGGAAGCTCGAACACAAAGCAATTCAGAAATTGTAAACAAAGAAATTCAGAAAATCAAAAAGCAGGTTGAAGCACTTCCGAAAAATTCGGTGGTAATCATGGAAGCCAAACATGAGCTGCAACGACTGGAAGACGAAAACTTTTGGAACAACCTGACTTCTGACAAAATGGAATTCTTGGAAGCAGTTGTAAAACCATTGCTTCGCACCGTTTCAGATGTTGATTTCAAAGCCATGCGATTTGAAAAAGATATAGTAGAAGTTTCATTGGCTCATTTGGCGGGGGAAACAGAAAAATTTGAAACGCTGAAAGAAAGCATCATTGAAGAAATTGGCGAACTACCTTTGAGCATCAACATTGTGGCAAGAGAGCAAGAATTAATTCGACAAGCTCAAAGCAATCATTACTGGGCAACCATCAACGAAGAAAAGTTTGAAGAACTGATTCAGAAGCTTTCACCTTTGATGAAATTCCGTGAGGCAGTTATTCCGTTAGCCCCTGCCAAATTCAATTTCAAAGACATTGTTTCCGAAAAGGAATTTGTTGAGTTTGGTCCGCAACACGAAGCATTGAGTGTAGCGAAATACCGTGAACTGGTAGAAAAGAAAATCAATGAGTTGGTTTCAAGCAGTTCGATTTTACAAAAACTCAAACAAGGGCAAGAAATTACAACGGATGAAGCGGAGCAATTAGCAGAAGAACTGCACAACGAGCATCCGCATATTACCATTGATTTGCTTCGCAAGGTTTACAACCACCGCAAAGCGGCATTGGTGCAATTCATCAAACATATTTTGGGCATTGAGC
>CAZQYO010000019.1:10423-19276 GCA_964597415.1 uncultured Chitinophaga sp. | reverse complement strand
CCATAAATCCCTGAGAAGTAGCACTCACAATGTTATTAGACTGATTGCGACAGCAGTCATCGTAAGAAAAGGTATAAAGACCACAGCCGGGCTGAACAGTAACTGTTCCTTCATATACATATACTTGCACACCGGGAAGCGAACCACCCTGACAGGTGGACAAAGCGGTTGGACATAATTGAGATACTTCTATACCGGAAGTTTGAGGATTAGCGGTGCAGGTAATGGTCTGAGTGCCGCAAGTGGAAGTAACATCTACCGGAATAGAAGTGGGAGCAGATATACCGCTACAGTCTCTGTAAAGGGTTACTACTACCTGATATTGGTTTCCGCCTATGCAATGAAAAGAAATATCGGAACCCATGATGTGAGAGGCTAATGCGGCTGAATTCCCTGCTAAAAACAATACGACCGCTATTGCCAGTCTTGAAACAAGAGAAGAAATTTTTTCCATAAAGTGATTATGTGCCCTTAACAAGAATTGGGGCAAAAGTAATTATTTAGGAAACATTGTTTAAGATAATCTAAAAAATTTCCGCAACTGAAAACAGTCCTGCCATGAAGTGTTAACGGGAGCGGAGAATTGGAAATGGCTAATGAAAAGGTGTATTGGACTGTAGTATTTGTTCAGATTTGTAAATTGTATAGATTTGCCGCATTATTCATTAAACAATGATTGCTTAACTAAAACCAAAAACTATGAACAAGATTTTCAAAACATTCTTTGCTGTATTTGCATTTGCTACTATAGCCACTATGATGTCGTGCACCAAAACCTGCGACCCGGGTTATGAAGGAGATAAGTGCGATGTTAAAATAGTATCTAAGTACACCGGAACATACCAAGTGAACGGAACTGACAACTTGGGTGGCACTTATACCAATTGGACTGCCATTATCTCTGAGTCCTCTTCAGATGTATTGACGGTACTCATCAACTTACAAAATGCCAGTATTACTTTAAGTGCAAAGGTTGCGGCAGACGGTGGTAGCTACACCATTAGTACTCAAAATGTATCCGGGTACACTTATTCAGGTTCAGGAACACTGGCCTCCAGTTCTATGACATTAAGCCTTACTGAAATTGGTGGTACTCCACAAGTTACTACCGTTTATACCTTTACAGGAACCAAACAATAATCATCTCCTGTAACCTTATAAAAAAAAAGCCGCTCTTTAGAACGGCTTTTTTTATTTATTGGAATTTAGTTTGGCGTTTTATCTCTCTTCTGTCTTAGTCCCCCTCCGCCCGGTTGAGCTTGTTGGTTTTGATCAGACTTGGACTTTAAGCCACCTCCGGTTTCTTGCTGTTGGTCGCTTTTGCCTTGCAACCCGCCTTTAGGCTCTTCCTTTTTAGGCTCTTCTGCTTTTGGCTTTGGTTTTGGAGCAGGCTTCACTCCCTTTTTCTTTCCTTCCTTCGCGTACCATTCCCCATATTGGGCTTGTGCCAAAGAATCTACTAAAGCCGTGCACTCCTGGTCGGCCTGCGTTTGTAACTCTCCTAATTTAGCATCTACCAACGATTGGATTTTTGTGTTCTGCTCATCGGTTTGCTTTTTTACTTCCTCGGCATTATTGCAGGCGGTGAGCACCACTCCTGTTGCGATAACCGGTAACATTCTAAAAAATATCTTTTTCATCTGTTTTGTCTTTTTAGGGGTTAACATTATTTGCTGGCAACAGCCGCATTTTTCATTTCCTCAAATTTTGCAGCGGCTTCTGCTGCTGCTTTCGATTGGCAAGCCGCCCGCAGTTCTTCTAATTTAGCATCCTTTTGTGCTGTAAATAAAGAATCCACCCGGGCATTTACCTGTGCATCTGTGAGAGGAGTGAATTTTTCTCCGCAACTCGTTAGCAGTAGAGAGAGAAACCCGCCCACCACCATCGCGACAATTATTCCTTTTTTCATGATTTGTAGTAGTTTTTGGTTATTTAATTAAGGCGAAAATAATTTTTGTAATCCAAATAACCGAATATCCTTTCTTCATAAATTTAGCTAAACCAAGATGGCGGAAAGAACGGGAGTATTTGCAGAAATGCCTCAAAGGCTTTTTCACCTCGTAAAGTAGCTCTGAATAAAATGAGGCAGTGTATATTTTGCGGTCTTTGCCAAAACTAACTAAGTGCAGTCTCATAATAGGGACAAGGATGGTGACCACCGCAATAGTTTTTATTTGCCAGTAGCCTGTGCGGTGAGCTTTGCGCAGCGCACCCCCATTCGCAAGGTAATAAACGATTCTAATCACCCCCTTAGCAGAGGGCAAATTTGCCCTTATCTATTCGTTTTACCTGTCTTGCTGTACAGGTCACGGCAGCAGTGTAGTTAGGTTCCATCTAACTGACCCTCCCGGCAATTGGAATGTGCCCCCTACCGGCAATTTGAAATGTGACCCCCACCGGCCGGTAAGCTCTGCGTAGCCGAAAAAATAATGAATAATGAATTCGGAATAGCGAATGACGAACGGAAACTTGGAGAAAAGGTCTTGTCCGCAAAATGCGCTACAGCACGAACGCCCGTGGGAGAGTGATATGCCGAAGGTGGGAGCAGTAAGGCGCCAAGTATTTTTAATTCTCACTCTACAAAACATCCTCCCGTACATACGGTTGTTTTAGGGGATGTAGTCTTTTCTACATAAGGGTCAATGCGAAAATGTAAGACATGGGCAATAGGCATAAAATCTTTTTCTCCTTCCCACACGATTAACGATAGTACCCTCCTATTAGTGAATAACGGTAAACCTTGCTGATTGCACGGCTTCATTGGCCTTAAATCGAAGGAGGTAAAGCCCCGATGGCAGGTGGCTAATGGGAAACTGCAGCAAGTTAGTTCCTGATTCAAAAGACTTGACCTCTTGCATTAAGATAGAGCCATCCATGCTCACAATGGCTACTTCTGCCTTTGTGGGTTCATTCAAATCAAACTGCACATTCAGCACAGCGGAATGGTCGGCCGGGTTGGGATACAACTTCATGTTTGCCTTTAGTTCCCGCTCAATGCCTGTGGCAGTATAAGCAAAAGTTTCGGAGTTGGAGCATCCCTTTGAATCGGTGATGGTAACGGTATAGCTGCCATAAGGCACATTGTTGTTATACGGCCCATTCACGCCATTGCTCCATGCATACGTGTAAGGAGCCGTGCCGCCATTCCCCAAAGCGTTCAGATTCACCCCCACCCGATGGATGGCCACACTCACGGGAGCAGGGTCTAACACCGGGATTTGTGCGGTAGCCACTTCATTGTTGGCATCAGTAATAGTCACTTCGTAAATGCCCGATGACAAATGATTGATACTATTTCCCGCAGCACCGGTATTCCATGCCATAGCATAAGGAGCCGTGCCGTTGGTTGGAGTAATGGTGATGAAGGCATCGGTATCGCCCGAACAGCTCGGGAAGTTGACCACGATGCTCGCCTTGATGCCCGAAGTAGAAATAGTCTGATAAGGAGTAAAGGATGAACAGGTATTGCCGTACGAAAGTCCCTGCACCTTGTATTTGTAAGATTTGTTGGAAGCAATGTTGCCAAATGTGAAAGTGGTATCGGATAGCAAGGTATCGGCAAATACAATAGATGAAGTCGTATTTTGTAAGATAAACTTGTAATACACGGCTCCGGGAATCGAGTTCCATACAAAGGTCTCGCTCACCCCTCCCAGTAAAGTAGTATCGCCATCAGTGGGTTGCACAAAAGTAGCGATAGGCAGGGCAGATAAATCAGGGGTGGATTGATTTAAAAGATAAGAACGGCTGCCACTCAAAGTGCTATTCATCTCTACCTGTTGCATAGGGCTGAATCTATTCGTGCAATTATCGTTGAAGTAACTCATGTACAGGGTTTCGTCAATCACGGTTCTGTACAAATCCCCGTGCGGGTCGGTACTGTCACCGGTATAAGGACAAGGAGCGCGAAAATCTACAAAGTCAGCAGGAGTATCGCAGAACAAATCGCCATCCGTAGAGCAGTTAGAGCTATCCACAAATTCAATTCCGTAAGAAGTATCGAAGGTGTGCAACAAACCGAAATAGTGACCCATTTCGTGAGGCAGGGTGGTAGTTCCGGTTCCCATACATTGGGCATTTAAGAATATACCTCCGCCATTAGAACCGCTATTGGGGAAAGTGGCAAAGCCGCAGAGGCCGGGCAAATTGCCATTCACATAAATATTGCAAACGTTGGCTTCATTATATTGATTGAAGGCCTGATACCCTAAATATTGGTTCTGGTAATTCCACAACGAAGTGCTCAAGATGGTGTCAATCCCGGCAATATAAAACCCTATATCAAATTGGTTATACGCCTGATTTAATTCGCAATGAGATTCAAATATTCTTTTTAACCCCGCGCCACCGGTGCCGTCTGACTTGGCAACAATATGATAATATACCGGCACATAGCGAGTACCCGACCGCTGACCCATAAGCTGATCGTAATGACTCCTATCTTTTGCCGCATACTCCGCTTTAAAAGATTCAGGCAACACGGTGCCGCACCACGAAGCAGACTGGCCGTCAGCCATCATGGCAACCAAAATCAGAACTGAGAAAAACAAGTATCGCATTCTATAATTTTTAAGGAAGCGAATAAAACAAAACCTCTCGGCTTAATGCAATCAGATGAATTTTATCATGTTAAAGTTGTAAATAAGCCACTTGCACATTTTTTATTTTGGATTAGGTTTGCACCCCAACTTGCCAATAACGCAAGACTTTTTTTCAAACTTCAAAAACCATATAAAATGAAAATTACAGTAGTGGGTGCAGGAGCCGTAGGAGCCACCGTTGCCGACAACATTGCCCGCAAAGAACTTTGCCAAGAACTTGTATTACTCGACATCAAAGAAGGCTTCTCAGAAGGGAAAGCGATGGACATGATGCAAACCGCTAATTTGCTGGGCTTCGATACCAAAGTAAGTGGCTCTACCAATGATTACGCTAAAACTGCCGGCAGTTCGGTGGTGGTAATTACCTCCGGTATTCCGCGCAAACCGGGTATGACACGCGAGGAACTGATAGGAACCAACGCCTCTATTGTAAAAGGAGTAGCTGAAAATATTCTGAAACACTCTCCCGATGCGGTAATCATAGTGATCAGCAACCCCATGGATACCATGACATACCTCGCACTCAAATCAACCGGACTTCCCAAAAACAGAATCATAGGAATGGGAGGAATTTTAGACAGTGCTCGCTTCCGTTTTAACCTGAGCAATGCCCTACAGTGTTCGCCCGGTGACTTGCAAGCTACCGTCATTGGCGGACATGGCGATACCACCATGATTCCACTGACAAGATTAGCTACTTACCAAAGTATGCCGGTGAGCAGCTTTTTAGATGCCGAAACATTGAATAAAGTAGCCGCTGATACTATGGTGGGCGGTGCTACCTTGACAAAATTGATTGGCACTTCTGCCTGGTATGCTCCGGGAGCTTCGGGTTGTGCTTTAGTAGAGAGCGTGATTCGCGATGAGAAGAAAGTATTCCCTTGCTGCGTATATCTGGATGGAGAGTACGGACAAAAGGATATTTGCATGGGAGTGCCGGTAGTAGTCGGCAAAAACGGATGGGAAAAAATTCTCGATTACAAGTTGAACGCTCAGGAACAAGAATCCTTTAATAAAAGTGCCGAAGCCGTGCGCAATATGAACAATGTACTCAGTACCTTGAAGCTGTAAGCGCCTGTATTTCTTCTTAAAAATGATTGACACATCAGTAAAAAGTCTCGGAAATTCCGAGACTTTTTATTTTCACCTGATGAAGAAAGAAAAATTACAATCGCTTAAAATTATTTTGACAGAATTAGATAAAGGCGGCTACCATATTTTTATTGCTGTAAAAGTAAATGGGAAACGATGCCGCTTTCTGGTAGATACCGGAGCCTCAAAATCGGTGCTCGACAAAAGCTATTATGAAAAACATTTGAGCAATAAAAAACTGAAAACCCTTCAACAAGAAACTACCGGCTTGCACGGCTCAGTTCCCGAAACTCAGATAGGTTTGATAAAGGAGTTGGAAATAGGTAAGAAAAAAATTAAAAGCTATACTGTGGCGGCTGTGGACTTGAGCCATGTAAACTCCACTTATTCAAAATTGAAAGAACCCAAAATTCAAGGGATTTTGGGTTCTGACCTCATGCTTAAATACAAGATGGTGATTGATTATGGGCAAGAAAAAATCTTTATTCCATAATGAAGAAGCGAACGAAGCTTTGCCACTTACCATTATACAAAAGCGCTGTTCTCTCTCGTGTAGAGTCGGGTGATCTCTCCGAATGAGTGCAGATTAGACTTTTGGCACTTTCATTCTTCCATATTCCCCTATCTCTGTTACTTTTGCCGTCCTTAAAAAAATCTTCATTCTTCCGAAAAACGGAACCCTAACTTTAATTGCACTTTATGTTTGAAAATCTTCAGGAACGATTAGAAGGAGCGTTTAAAACGCTTAAAGGACACGGCAAACTGACCGAACTGAATATTGCGGAAACCGTGAAGGAAATTCGCAAAGCCTTAGTAGAAGCCGATGTGAACTATAAAATTGCAAAGGAGTTTACCGATAAAATAAAGACCGAAGCACTCGGTCGCCAAGTACTTACGGCAGTAGAACCGGGACAGTTGATGGTGAAAATAATGCATGAGGAACTCACTCAACTCATGGGCAACACTGCTGCTGATTTTACTATTAAAGGCAATCCGGCAGTGATATTGGTAGCGGGTTTGCAGGGGTCGGGTAAAACTACCTTTACTCATAAATTGGCGCACTTTCTTAAAACCAAAAAATTCAAGCGCCCTTTAATGGTAGCAGCAGACGTGTACCGCCCGGCCGCTATTGACCAGTTGATTGTGCTCGGTGAAAAGATTGGCGTGCAGGTTTATCATGAAAAAGAAAATCCGAATCCGGTAGAGATTGCACTGCACGGAATTGCACAGGCGAAACAACAGGGATTAGATGTAGTCATCATAGACACAGCGGGTCGCTTGGCAGTAGATGAGGAAATGATGAAGGAGATTGCCGCAATAAAAAATAAAACCAATCCCGATGAAATTCTTTTCGTAGTAGATTCCATGACAGGGCAAGATGCCGTGAACACTGCGAAGGCATTCAACGACCGATTAAACTTTAGCGGAGTAGTACTCACGAAGTTAGATGGCGATACTCGTGGTGGAGCAGCCCTTACCATTACTTACACAGTAGAAAAGCCCATTAAGTTTGTTAGCACCGGTGAAAAGGTGGACACCTTAGATATTTTCTATCCCGACCGTATTGCCTCCCGTATTTTGGGCATGGGCGATATTGTTTCGTTCGTAGAAAAAGCACAAGAACAATATGACGAAAAGAAAGCGAAGGAGCTGGAAGCCAAAATCCGAAAAAACCAGTTCAACTTTAATGACTTTCTATCTCAGTTAGCCCAAATTAAAAAGATGGGAAACGTGAAAGACCTGCTGGGAATGATTCCCGGTGTAGGAAAAGCGATAAAAGATGTGGACATCAATGATGATTCATTTAAGAAAGTTGAAGCCATCATTCTTTCTATGACCCCTAAGGAAAGAGAAAATCCAGATTTGCTGGATGGAAAAAGAAAACTGCGTTTAGCTAAGGGAAGCGGCAACTCTATTCAGGAAGTGAATCAGTTCATCAAGCAATTTGAAGAAATGAAAAAGATGATGAAGAGTATGCAGAAGTTGAGTAATGCCGGAAGAACCATTAAAGGTTTGCCCCGATAAGAACCGAGTTTTTACTACCCTTTCATAAGGCTTAAAATAGTTCCCACCTTTTCTTTGATTTCCTTGCGTTGAACAATGAAATCAAGAAATCCGTTTTCGAGTAGAAATTCAGAAGTTTGAAAACCTTCAGGAAGTTTTTTCTTGATAGTTTCTTCAATAACGCGAGGTCCTGCAAAGCCAATCAAAGCTCCCGGCTCTGCAATATTATAATCGCCCAGCATAGCAAAAGAAGCGGTAACTCCACCCGTAGTAGGATCGGTCATCAAACTGATGAAAGGCAATTTTGCTTCGCTCAGTTGATTAAGTTTTGCAGCAGTCTTAGCTAACTGCATTAATGAAAAAGCAGATTCCATCATTCTTGCCCCACCCGACTGGGAGATAATTAATAGCGGTAACTTATGTGCGATACAATAATCAATGGCTCTTGCAATTTTCTCTCCTACCACTGACCCCATCGAGCCGCCAATAAAACGAAAATCCATAGCCGCCACTACCAAATGGTGTTGCTCCAATTTCCCGACAGCCACCTGCATGGCATCTTTCAAGCCTGTTTTGGCAATAGAATCTTTGATGCGCTTTTTGTAAGGTTTTGAATCTGTAAAATTCAAAAAATCAATCGGGCTAAGGTTATCGAATAAGAGTGTGTAATTGCGTGGTTTCCCAAACAGAAGATGGAAATACTGGTCAGAGCCAATCTGTTCATGAAACCCACATTCAGGGCACACAGAGAGGTTGTCGTACAACTTATCCGCAAGGATAGTTGCTTTACATTTTTCGCACTTATGCCAAACCCCTTCGGGAGTTTCCTTTTTCTCGTCAGTAGAGGTTTGTACACCGGTGCGAAAACGCTTCCACCATGGAGATTGTTCATCCATGAAACAAACTTAGGATAAAATGATTAAGCGATGGTAACTTCTTTGCTCAGGTAAATATCCTGGATAGTGTTTAATAGGGCAACGCCATCTTTCATCGGGCGCTGAAAAGCTTTGCGACCTGAAATCAATCCCATGCCCCCCGCTCTCTTGTTAATGATAGCCGTAGTTACTGCCTCCGCTAAATCGCTATCTCCCGAAGAAGCTCCACCGGAATTAATAAGACCCACACGACCCATATAGCAGTTAGCCACCTGATAGCG
>CAZQYO010000019.1:0-10413 GCA_964597415.1 uncultured Chitinophaga sp. | reverse complement strand
AGATCAACCGGGTGGTCGGTAGTCAGTTCAGAATAAACTCTTTTATCAGTTTTACCGAATTTAAGAGCGGTGTACCCTCCGTTATTTTCCGGAAGTTTTTGTTTAATGAAGTCTGCCTGTATTGTAACTCCCAAATGATTCGCTTGGCCGGTGAGGTCAGCCGAAAGGCCGTAATCCACTCCATCTTTTTTGAAAGCCGAATTGCGCAGGTAACACCACAATACGGTTGCCATACCCAGTTCATGGGCATGGTCAAATGCTTTGGCAATTTCTACAATCTGTCTTTTCGATTCTTCACTACCGAAATAAATGGTAGCTCCTACTGCTACTGCTCCCATATTCCATGCATCGCGCACCTGACCAAAAAGTATTTGGTCATAAGAATTAGGATAGCTCAGAAATTCGTTGTGATTGATTTTTACAATGAAAGGGATTTTGTGAGCATACTTACGGGCAACAATTCCCAATACGCCAAATGTAGAAGCTACAGCATTGCATCCTCCCTCAATAGCGAGTTCTACAATATTTTCTGGGTCAAACATCGGAACATTAGGAGCAAATGAAGCTCCGGCACTATGCTCTACTCCCTGATCTACCGGTAGAATAGAAACATAACCGGTTCCACCCAACCTGCCGAATTGTGTAATCTGATTAATGCTGCGGATGGTAGGAATGTTGCGATTGCTTTCTTTCCAGACAGTATCAATAAATTTTTTATTGGGAAGGTGTAACTCTTTCTTAGAGATAGTTTTTGATTCGTGATCCAGCAGATAAGCAGCTTTATCACCACCAATCAATTTTTCAATATCTTCTCTTTTTATGCTCATAGAAAAATACTTTTAATTAGTTCTGAAATTAAGCGCAGCAAATGTAAGAATTTGAGGGTAAGCTATGATAAAAAGTTGAGCGTTGCAGTGATAAAATCAGTCGCATTTTCGGCTTGCACCCAATGCCCTGCTCCTTTAATTTCTTCTAAGTGATAATGAGGAAAGAGAGCCGTAATTTCTGCTCCATTTCCCGCATGGATATAATTAGATTTTTCGCCCTTAATAAATAGAGTTTCACCTGTAAAAGGAGCCGGTGAGGCAATGGCTGCAGAGATGCTACCGTAATTCTTCCACAACGCTTCCACATTAAATTTCCAATGGAAGCCTACGCTTCCCTCATTTCTGGTAAGCCCTTTCAACAGAAATTGCACAGTAACTTCATCCCCATTTAACTTTCCGCGAAGCTCTTCTTGTACCTGCTCGCGAGTAGAGGCATGGGCAACATCTACACTCATCAACGCATTAAAAATATGACTATGGTGATCCGTAAAGGCAGAAGGAGCAATATCCACCACTATCAACTTTTCAACCCTTTCAGGATGCTTTAATGCAAAATTCATTACTGCTTTACCGCCCATGGAATGACCCATCAGATGAGCTTTCTCAATTTGCTGCTGATTCAGAAAGTGCAGCAAATCTTGCGAAAGCAAATCATAGTCAAATTCATCAGAATGTGGTGACTTGCCATGATTTCGCTGATCTAAAATGAATACACGAAATTTATCGGACAACTTCTTCCCCACTGTTTGCCAGTTATCTAGTGAACCGAGCAAGCCGTGTAAAATAATTAAAGGGAATCCTTTCCCAAATTCTTTATAATGTAAAGTGATGTCTGCCATGATGCTATGCTTACATCATTTTGCTGCGTTTTGTAAGAAAAGGCAAGAGCACCTGTCGAAAATCCTGATTAATATCTGCTTCCACAAAATCTATCTTGTATTGACCACAACGCAACTTTAGTTCCTTATCAAATTTCTTCATTTGCTCCACATAAAAACCCTTTACTTGGTTGGAATGTAGTTTTACTTTGTCACCGGTCTCCATGTCAATGAACTGGTAGGGGCGGTTCTCAAATTCAAACTCCAATTCTTTGCTTTTATCTACTACGTGAAAGATAATCACTTCGTGCTTATTGTATTTCAAGTGCTGAAGAGCACTGAAAAGATCATCCGAATTTTTAGAGTCAATATTGTCGAACATGTCACTGAAAAGAATAATCATGCTCCGTTTGTGTACCGTATCCGCTATTTCGTGTAAACACCGGGCGGCATCGGTTTTTATATTTAGCGGGGATTGCTTCAGCAAATTTTCAAGATGCATATAAAGCATTTGCTGATGCTTGTGGCTGCTTCTGGCTTCGGTGTTCACTAATACTTCATCGGTAAAAATGCTCAACCCTGCGGCATCTCGCTGCCGCTTTAGCAAGTTCACTAATGCTGCTGCTGAAAGAATAGAAAATCGCAACTTATTCGTTTTAGCCTTTTCATCTTTGGGAAAATACATAGAAGAAGAAGCGTCTATGACTATTTGACAACGAAGATTGGTTTCTTCCTCAAATCTTTTAATGAACATTTTTCCGGTGCGGGCATACACTTTCCAATCGAGATGCCGAGTGCTTTCTCCCGGATTATAGAGCCTATGCTCGGCAAACTCTACCGAAAAACCGTGAAAAGGCGATTTATGTAAGCCGATAATAAAACCTTCTACCACTTGCTTGGCAAGTAGTTCCAAATTCTCTATTTCGGGGAATTGTTGTTGTTCAAGCATAGCGTTCCATGGCACATAGCCAATATTGATAAAATAGATGCTGTTTTGAGCCTACCCAAAAATAACAAAGCGCAACAAAGAGAATTTCCATTCTGTTGCGCTTTGAAATTAAGTTGTGAAAGTTTACGACAAATGCCTGTTCAACATGGCGACTAAACTCGCTTTGGGAACAGCCCCTACCTGCTTCTCAACTACTTGCCCGTTTTTAATAAACAGAATAGTCGGGATGTTTCGAATGCCGTATTTCATTGCGGTTTCAGGGTTGTTATCCACATCCACTTTTCCTACTACGGCTTTGCCTTCGTATTCTTTCGATATTTCCTCGATGATAGGACCAATCGCTTTACAAGGGCCACACCACTCTGCCCAAAAATCTACGATAGCTACTTTGTCACTATCTAAGATGGTCTCCTTAAAATTGCTGTCTGTAATTTGAACTGCCATAATATTGATTTTAGTAAATTAATTATTCTGATTTAGGGGTGACACAAAAGTATCTTTAGTTGTCAATTACTGTGCCGTTGATCATTAAACGATTTCCACAGCCTTTTCTGCCAGACATTTCTCTATCTTTTCGGCTATTTTGTCACTTTCGGGGGTAGTAGTGGGTGCAAAGTAATCCACCACATTGCCGTTGCGGTCAATCAAGTATTTCTGAAAATTCCAAATAGGGAAATTCTTCTTTACTCCTAAAATTTTTGTTTGATCTGCCAGAAACTGATAAAGCGGCTGTGCATGACTACCCTTTACTTTTCCTTTACTCATAATTTTGAAATCTACCCCGTAATTGACCGAGCAGAATTCCCGAATATTATCTCCTTTTAATGGCTCCTGCCCGGCAAATTCATTGGAGGGGAAACCTAAAATTTCAAATCCTTTACTCTTGTATTTTTCATATAGTTCCTATAGTCCGCCCAGTTGTGGAGTAAGCCCGCAGGCCGAAGCAATATTTACGATGAGCAGCACCTTCCCTTTATAATCTGCCAAATGGACGGTTTTTCCACTGAGGTCTTTTACCTCAAAATCGTAAATGCCTTGACTCATGTTTGGTTTGAATTAGTGAATAGACGAAAAGAAATTTGACTTATTGCAGTCGCAAGTAAACTTAACTACTTCTTAGTAATTGTCTGCTGCTGAATGTTCTCAAAAGTCGCAAGCGGATTTTCAACACTTTGCGTATTGGTCATCCAATCGGGAATATTGCCCCCCGGATTAGAAGAGTACTCATTCGTTACCTCTGTTCCCATACTTTTAGGAACTAATTTCCAAGTTGCCACTAATTGTTGTATGCGAACTACTCCTTCTTGCTCTTTCAAATACTTCGGTTCAGATACTTCTGTAATCAGAATTATTCCCGTATCGGGGTCTTTTTCTATTTTAATACGCACCACGCAATCTCTGTCGGCAATAGGCCAAGGGGCGTTAAATACAATATGTGCAATAAACTCATTTTCGCTTAACCGAGCTAAAACACGCGCCTTTTTGCAGCGAGGGAGCCAAGTCGGATATTTTTCAAAATCAGTAATTAATTGTAGCATTTGTTCGGGAGATTCACTTACCAACATTACTGCCTTGGAATCCCGCAATCGCCCCCACTTACTCTTTTTGGTAAAGATTTTAATCCCCTTTTTCTCGCGTTCATATACCCAACCATCTACCGGAGTAGGCTTTCGGAAAGAAGAAAGCGCAAAAACAGCCAGCAACAATAACACAAACTTTCCACGGAATTTCATTTGGCAAATTTCGCGGATAAACAGAAAATTCGCAAGTTTATTGCGAAAGATTCGCAAAAAATATTTTGCACAACTTTAGTGAAGCCCCTTTTCAGATAACCACCTTTCGGCTTCAAGAGCGGCCATACAGCCGGTGCCCGCAGCGGTAACCGCTTGGCGATACACCTTATCCTGTAAATCTCCGCAGGCATACACCCCTTCCACATTGGTTTTTGTAGAATTAGGCTGGGTAATGATGTAGCCCTCGTTATCGGTATCTATGAAATCTTTAAAAACTATAGAGTTGGGGCGGTGCCCAATAGCTACAAAGAAACCGGTGATGGGAATTTCCTGAGTTTCTCCGGTCTTATTGTTCCGAATGCGCACCGCTTCTACAACGGTAGCTCCCAATATTTCATCGGTTTCAGTATTCCAGTACACCTTAATATTCGGAGTGTTCAATACTCGATCTTGCATGATTTTAGAGGCGCGCATTTCATCTCTGCGAATAAACATGTGCACGGTACTGCACAACTTGCTGAGGTAAAGGGCTTCTTCGCAGGCAGTATCACCGGCACCCACTATGGCCACTTCCGCATTTTTGAAAAAGAATCCGTCACAAACCGCACAAGCACTCACTCCTGAGCCGTTTAGCCGCTTTTCGCTGGGAATTCCCAACCATTTAGCTTCGGCTCCGGTTGCAAGTATTACGGCATCCGCTTCAATCAGTTTAGTATCATCAATCCATACCTTTTTTGGAGAAGTAGAAAAATCCACTTTGGTAGCCAAGCCAAAGCGAATATCTGTGCCGAACCGTTCGGCTTGCTTTTTAAAATCTTCCATCATTTCGGGGCCGAGAATACCTGTGGGATAGCCGGGGTAATTCTCTACCTCAGTAGTGTTCATTAATTGCCCGCCTTGCAAAAGGCCGGTGTACATCACAGGGCTTAGGTTGGCGCGAGCAGCGTAAATTGCCGCAGTGTAACCGGCCGGACCTGAACCAATAATCAAACAATGAACTCTTTCTGGTGCTGCACTCATATTTTCCATATTAAAAATTCAAGAGGTGCGAAAATAATCAGTCGCAGCAATTAGTCGCCTGACAATAATCAACATTACAGAAAGCAGAGCAATGAATTTATAAGTTCGCTCAAAAAAGGATTCTCCGAAAAGAGGCGCACACCGCCAATGAACGTCTTTGATATAGATCCTCCCTTCTTTGACGCGATAGGTATAAAGAACCCTATTTACTCACCGGATGAACAGATGGAAAATCAGTGTTTATCTGAAGATTGGTCATCATCGTAGGAAAATAAGCATCAGTATATTTTTATTGTAAATCCAATACGATGAAAAAAAGAAGAACAGCCAATAGAAAGTATATTTCATCTTATATTAAGGCGGAGTGAGCATCGCCACATCTATTCTATTAATGTTTAATGCAAAAGAGAAGGCCATAAAATCATTCTGTGACATTATTAACGCCACCTTCCCCATTTCTGACTTTCATTTCTGCCCTTTCCAGTCCACAATCCACAAATAAGAGTTTAATAGTGCGGTTCTGATTCCCAAATAAGGAAAGCACATTTGTCATACTAAAAACCGGAAATCCCGCGTTACTTACTAAATCTATGTACATGACACTTCTTCAAATCGTCACAGATACTTCGGCAGCAGCCAAAACTCAGGCCATCACCGAACAATCCATCAGCCTTTTAGATCTGATAGTGAAAGGAGGTTGGGTCATGTTGCCCATTGGTATTTTATCGGTGATTGCCATTTATTTGATGGTAGAAAAATTTATTACCATCAGCCGGGCCTCAAAAGTAGATCCGGGATTTATGGCGAATGTAAAAACCATGTTGATGGAAGGAAAGACCGATGCGGCTCTCAGCATGTGTAAAAACAATAACAGCCCCATAGCCAGGCTGCTGGAAAAAGGAATTAAACGCCTCGGTAAACCGATAAAAGAAATTGAAAGTGCCGTAGAGAACACCGGAAAACTGGAAATTTATAAATTAGAAAAGAACCTTTCCTATCTCGGAATTATAGCCGGTATTGCCCCCATGTTCGGTTTTGTGGGAACGATAAGTGGTGTTATCCGCATCTTCTACAATATTTCCTTAGCCGATAACATCAGCATTGGGTTGATAGCAGGAGGACTGTATGAAAAGATGATTACCTCTGCTGCCGGCTTGCTGGTGGGAATTATAGCACACATTGGCTTTCACTATCTGAACTCGATGATAGACCGCGTGAGTTTTCAGTTAGAAAGCACTACCGTAGAATTTATTGACTTGATACAGGAACCCACCAAATAGAAGCGAATGCAGTTAAGGCGAAAAAGCAGAATGAGTTCGGAGGTGAGTACCCACTCGCTTAATGACATCATGTTTTTCCTGATGTTGTTTTTCCTGATCATGTCCACCATGGTAGCTCCTTCGGTGATTAAAATTAATCTTCCTAAAACCAATGCGGGGCAGTCCGTAAGCAAGGAAAATTTAGTACTGGCGGTGGACTCCAATTTGAATTATTACCTCAACAATGAAAAAATTGTTTTTGATTCCTTAGAGCCAAAATTGAGTATGTACGTAACGGACGACACCCTGAATCAGCCCAACATAGTATTGAAGGCGAGTAAGAGTTTAAAGCTACAGGACGTAGTAGATGTGATGACCATAGGAGCCAAACTGAAAATGAAAATGGTATTAGCAACCACTAACCGATAATTTTTTTACGAAGATATAGCAAGCTGCAAATGCACGAATAGCCATTATCTCTTTGCGATGAACGAATAACAAATAAGGAACGAAAACAAGCCATGTTCGCCACCTCTTTTGAAACAGAAGAAAAGGAATTCCAAAACAGGAAAACCGCTTGGGCCACCATCATCACGCTGTTGGTTCATGGCCTGATTTTGCTGTTTTTGTTCTTTACTATTCTGCACACCCCTATTCCTCCTTTTGAAAATAATGCAGGAGGAATGGCAGTTAACTTTGGCTTTGATGAAGTAGGAAGTGGAGAAACTCAACCCTTCTCATATAACCCCGGCCCCATAGAAACTAATCAGGATGCCGGTAGTGCCGCCCCCGATAAAAGCTCTCCGGAAGAAGTGCTCTCACAAGAAAATGGAGCGGAAGAGGTCGTAGTTCCTAAGGCAGAAGAAAAGCCGAAGGTGAAGCCGGAGCAGAATGCGATATTTAAACCGAATAAAAATCCCTCTACAAATAAAACGACCAACGCTAAACCCAACAAGGTAGAAAACCCTGTCCCCGCACCGCAACCTAACAAGGATGCCCTGTTTACTAAGGGAGCTTATGGAGAACCGAACAATAGTAACGGGGATGGAACCGGAGGAGGGCAGGGCGATCAAGGCAAACCTAATGGCGACCCGAACTCAAAAAATTATTTGGGAGATGGCAACGGGGATGGACAGGGTCCCGGAAGTGGCGACCTAAACGGTGGTTATAGTTTGGCAGGAAGAAAGAAATTAAGTTTACCATCTCCACAAACCTGCGCTACTCAGGGCAAGGTGGTGATAAAAATAAAAGTAGATCGCAGCGGTAAGGTGGTGGCTGCTGATTTTGAACGCTTCAAATCCACTACCTTCGATAAATGTAATATTGATAATGCACTAACTGCCGCGCGCAAATCCACTTTTAATGCAGTCACCAATGCCCCCGAAATACAAGAAGGTACCATTACCTACATCTATAAAGTCCACTGATTTTATTTCTCCGGGATTTCTTCTCCCCCCAAAATGTATTTTTGACTTGCATAATTTTTGTATAGCTTGGATTATAGGGAAGTACAACAATATCTTTTGGAACAATTGCCCATGTTTCAGCGAGTAGGCGCGGCAGCCTATCGTCACAATCTGGATAACATTATTCGCTTTTGCGAACTACTTGGCAATCCACAGCAAAACTTAAAATGTATTCATGTGGCGGGGACAAATGGGAAAGGATCAGTCGCTCACCTCATTGCCTCTGTATTGCAAGAGCAAGGGTACAAAACCGGGCTCTTTGTTTCTCCGCATTACAAAGATTACCGGGAGCGAATAAAGATAAACGGCCAATACATCAGTCGGCAGTATATCACTCGATTTGTAGAGAAAAACAGAGAAAAATTCAATGCAGTAAATGCTTCATTCTTTGAAATCACCACAGCCATTGCCTTCCAGTATTTTAAAGAAAAGAAGGTGGACTATGCGGTGATAGAAGTGGGCATGGGTGGTCGTCTCGATTCTACAAACATCATAAAGCCCGTTTTATCGGTTATTACCAATATCGCTTATGATCACACGCAATTTCTCGGTAACACCTTAGCGAAAATTGCAGAAGAAAAAGCCGGGATCATTAAAGGAGGAACTCCCGTAGTAGTAGGAGAAACAAAACCAGAAACAAAACCGGTATTTATCAGAAAAGCAAAGCAGATGAAAGCGCCCATATATTTCACAGCTAAAAGCGCTGAATATTCCAGTGACTTAAAGGGTGGCTTTCAAAAGAAAAATATCGCCACGGCATTAAAGGCGATAGAGGTATTACAACTTTCAGGGATAAAAATTTTTGAAAAATCTGTGCGAAACGGACTGAAGCATGTAGTGTTAAATACTTCGTTCATGGGTCGTTGGAGCATCCAACAGCAAAAACCCTTAGTGGTTTTAGATAGTGCTCACAACGAAGCCGGGATAAAAGAAGTATTGAAAGAGCTGCGGCAAACAAAATTTCAGCAACTTCATTTTGTATATGGCACTGTGAATGATAAAGACATTCGTAAAATTCTTGCACTGCTTCCGCGAAAGGCTACCTATTATTTTTGCAAGGCTAATATTCCTCGCGGCTTAGATGCGGCAGAACTATGTTCAAAAGCAGTTGAAAATGGTTTAAAAGGAACAGCCTACACTTCAGTTAAAGCAGCCTATATAGCGGCATTGCAAAATGCTTCTTCGGAAGATATGGTGTTGGTAAGCGGAAGCATTTTTATTGTGGCGGAGTTGGTGTAGTGTCCTCTGCTTTTATGCCAAACCATTTGCGAACCGTACCCACCGGAATGCGATGCCACAAACGTTCGTGAAAATAATATAACGCCACCTTCGTAAATACATCCGCAAAGCCGAGTTTAAGACCCATCAACGGATTGCCGGAATAAACCCAGCCGAGTAACATGGTATCTATTGTACCCATTGCGCGCCAAGAAATTGCTTTTAAAAATGAAGTTTTAGGAGGCTGATCTTTCCCGTGTAAAAAATATAGCCAGGCTCGCTCGTGCAGGTAATACAAGCCCACCTTAGTAATCACTTCGGTAAAGCCAATTTTAAGTGCCAAAGCAATTTGGCCGGTAAGAAAAAAGGAAATAACAACGGTGTCTAAAGTTCCGATAATACGCCATGAAATACCTTTAATAATACTTCGGATATGGGACTCGGTCATGTGTAGATTTAGGCGGCTAAAGTAAAAGAATAGCGTTAGGCCAATAATATTCTACTCATTCAGAGATGCTGTTTAAAGAATCATAAGAAAAGCAGCAACAAATTCATGGAATCATTTTGAATCCATTCAATACGGTTATTTTTATCGCAAATGAATGACTTAGCTCTACGCAACTCATGGCGACACTCGGTTTTATTTATTCTTCTCTGTACACTTACTTCGGTACCGGCATTTGCACAAGACTCTACATTTACCCCTTCCATAAAAGAGAAGCGGTCGCTTGATTTCCCCACCTCCATTCATAAAAAGAGAATAACGGGAGTTACTATAGGAACTATAGGTGGTTATGCTGCGATAATGACAGGTGTCGGTTTTAGCTGGTACCACAATGAACCATTGACGAAGTTCCATTGGTTTTCGGACGAGAAAGAATGGCTGCAGATTGATAAGACAGGGCATTTCTTTGCTCCTTATTTTATTACTAACTGGACGTATAACATGCTCCGTTGGAGTGGCATGAAAAATACTCCGGCAGCACTCACCGCTGGAGCATTTGGGTTCATCAGCCTTGCAGCTATTGAGATACCGGACGGGCTAACCCAGAAATATGGAGCTTCGTGGAGTGATATTGTTTTTGACTTTTCTGTCGGAGACATCCTTTCGTTTTCAGCTATT
>CAZQYO010000018.1:0-19747 GCA_964597415.1 uncultured Chitinophaga sp. | reverse complement strand
AAGCATGATAAATCATTTGATCGAGGGTAATAGGAAGAGTGGTTTCGTGACCCGCCATTACGTTAGAGGCAGAATCGCCTACTAATATCACGTCAATTCCGGCACTATCAATGATTCGGGCCATTGAAAAGTCGTAAGCCGTGAGCATGGCAATTTTAATTCCCTCTTCTTTAAATTCCTGTAAAGTGTGAGTGGTAATTCTTTTAATTTCTTTGTGTACTGACATCGGATAGTTGTTGCCGAACAAGATGGTGTATCAGGCTCGAATAAACAAATTTTTTATTGGCGAAAGAAGTTTTCTAATACTTTTGCCCCCCTTATGAAACAGCAGCGCCTCTTATTTTTATTGGGATTGCTTTTATTCAGCGGTTGCAAGCAAGATTTTGACTTGACGGCCAAATATCAGGAAGTCCCTTTAGTGTATGGATTGCTCAATATTGCTGAAACGACCCACTACATCCGTATTCAAAAAGGTTTTTTAATGGATGGAAATGCTTACACCGCCACAGGGATAGCTGATTCTATTTATTACAAAGACAGCCTTACCGTAAAACTGATTCCGTTTTACAACGGCAATCAAAACGGGCAGATTTTTACTCTCCACAGAATTACCTTACCTAAGGACAGCGGCACTTTTGCTTCTGATGCCAATGTGTTGTACACCTTTACCGGCAACTTAGATCAAAGCAGAACTTACCGCTTAGAGGTAACCAACAATACCAATGGATATACGTTTTCTTCCGGTGGGGTAACCGGAATCAAATTAGTAAAGGACTTTACGATTGTAATACCGCCCTACAAAGGCTATAAAATGCCACTGAACACCGCCAACCCGGCAAAGATTATATGGTACTCGGCAGAGAATGCCGCATTATATGATTTGCGAGTGCGGTTCCCTTATAAAGAATATGATTTGCAAAGCAATGCGCTACTCGCAGATACCTTTGCAGATATTTTAATGTTTCAAAGCAAAGCTGCGGGCACCAGTGGAGGAGCCTCACTTTATGAAGATTTTACAGGCGCTACTTTATTAAATGCCCTCCAGCGTTCATTAAAAGCAAATAGCGAACACTACCGCGTGTTTAATTCGGCAGTGGGGATGACCCTCTATTTCTCAGCAGCGGGTCCAGAGTTGGCCAGCTATATCAATTCTCAAAATGCGCAGTCGTCCGGCTTGGTGGCTAATGAAGCACTTCCTCCCTTTACAAATATTCAAGGAGGATATGGGGTTTTCTCCAGTCGTTACTATAAGCAACAGGATAGCGTATTACTGACTTTAGATGCCATAGATACCTTAGCTTGTAGCACCCTCACTAACGGACTTAATTTCAAAGATAGTCACGGACATCTTTGTCAATAGTCGCTACCACCATAAACGGAACATACTAACCTGAAAAGGAAACATTCTATCGTGCATGGGGGACTATAATAAGTAAAAGCAGAATTATGGTTAGTGCAAATTCAACCATGAGCAGAACGCGAGTAGATTTTAAAAATTAATAGAGCACTTCGGACTTTACTTGCTAAAAAAGCAGGTGTAGTAATGAAGAAGCCGTGGGCGTATTTTCCATCGCCTTTTTTATGCTCTCATAAGAGTAGAGAATTCCTTTCCCCTTTTCCGCCCATCGGTTTATCTCTGAATTGCTTGACTGAATGTTCTCTATTCGACCATTCACAATTTCAATTTCGCAACCTTCTTTGGTGATTAGAGTCCTTGGGCTTCGACCATAAATCCATTCGTGCGATTGAAATTTCTCTTTCGCCAATTGAGCCACCTCTTGCCACATTTCTTGACTAAGGTCAAAGGTGGTGGAAATCGGTAATTCTTCTTTTAGAAAATCGCGCATCACTTCAGCGGTATTTATCCTTTCTGATAGTTCAGAGATATTCATCACCGCGCTTTTTATTGAAGCCACTGCTTTGGTTTCAATAGCAAAATCATTTTCTTTTAAACTACTCCGAAGCATATTCATATCAGCATTCACCAATAAAGTGCCGTGGCTAATCAGGTTTTTGCGATTTGTAAATTGCGAGTTGCCTGAAATTTTACGCTCGTTCAACAGCAAGTTATTGCGCTTATCCATCGTAGCTGCGATACCGATTTTGTTCAATGCGTTAGCTATCGGCTGGTTAAAATGACGGTAGTTATTGATTTTAAATTCCTCGAAGCTCGATATAAAAGCAAAGTTCAAATTGCCATTATCCTGATACACCGTTCCTCCTCCGGAAATCCGCCTGGCTAATTTCACTCTATTCTCTCTCAAAAAATCAAAGTTCACCTCCTTATAAATACTTTGGTTTTTGCCCAACACAAGGCACGGCTCATTGATATAAAGCAATAGCAAATCCTCTTGAGCAATCAGTTGATGGCGCACCAGATATTCTTCCAAAGCCAGATTGAGGTAAGGGTCGCGATTATCGTTGTTGTTCACTACTATCACACCTCAACAATAGTGAAGATTTTGAAAAGAGTACTGACAAACAGGTTTGCACAATGCGCCATTTTGATTTAGGTTTGGCGCGTGACTCAAACTCCGGTGCAAATTATTGAATGTCCGCGCGATGCCATGCAAGGTATTCGTGAGTTTATTCCCACTCAAAAGAAGATAGCCTACATCAACCAACTGCTCAAAGTGGGGTTCCACTCTATTGATTTCGGAAGTTTTGTAAGCCACGATCTTATTCCTCAAATGGCCGATACTGCTGAGGTAATAGAAAACCTTGACCTCAACGGCTCTTCCACCAAGCTAATAGCCATCATAGCAAACGAGCGAGGAGCCGAGGACGCTGCTCAGTTCAGCAATATACATTGCTTGGGTTTTCCTTTTTCTGTTTCAGAAACTTTTCAGAAACGGAATGTCAACTCCACTATCAGCGAAGCGCTGGAAAGAGTAAAACGAATTAACGAATTGAGTGCTCAATACGGCAAGGAGTTAATTATCTATATCAGTATGGGTTTTGGGAACCCTTATGGCGACCCATACAGTCCGCAAATTGTAGAAGATTGGGTGGGGAAATTAGCGCAGTTAGGTATTAGCACTTTCATGCTCAGCGACACGGTGGGGGTGGCCAATCCAACGACTATCAGCTATCTGTTTTCTTCACTTATACCGGCTTTCCCGCAACTCGAAATAGGCGCTCACCTGCATACCGCCCCACACAACTGGCGGGTAAAGATTGATGCCGCTTACCGCAATGGTTGCCGCAGGTTCGATGCCGCCATAAAAGGTTATGGCGGTTGCCCAATGGCCAAAGATGATTTGATAGGAAATATGCCTACCGAAAACTTGCTGAATTATTTTACAGAAGATCAACTGAGCAAAGATTTCAGTATTCCCGCCTTTGAAGATTGCCTGCGGATGGCCGCGCAGGTGTTTCCTGCCCACTAATAAAAAAAAAGCGGAACGACTGAGTCGCTCCGCAAATGTTCTGATGTTACTCAGAACAATCGTATTCTCGGTTCACTTACTGCCCCCCCGAACAGTTCCCGTTTAAACAATTGAAGTGAGTTAAACCTTATTGTTTCGTTACGAATTAAAAACGAGACGCAAACCTCAATACGAGAATCAATATTAAGAACTATATCATTTATTATCTGATTACCACTCTACATTTTAATGCCTCGTGTGAAGGGATTAATAAGATAATAGCTTATCAGAGATTTATCCTCTTTGTTCCGTGATACTTAGAAGGCTCAAAAGTAAAACTTTCGGCTACGCTTTTTGTAGTAAGAGTTTGGTTATTCCGTAACTGATTGGAGGTAACCGACAACATGATATACCTTGCCTTACAAATTTTGGGCATCCTGAATAGAAGAAGAAACAGCCTACATAGTCCTTCCCGAATTTATTCCTGTTGAGCGCGAGGCACAAACAGGCAGAGGTAAATCTGTAAATTTTTACTCAAAGACATTTCTTTTTATGACTAAAGTCATAAACCGCAGAAGATAGCCGACATTCATTTACATCATAAACGAAAATTTCGCTGGAGATAAGCCGGCTAAAAAAAACCTCTTAAATAACCAAACCCAATTACTAATGAAACAGATTGAAAAGAAAGACATCAACACCATTCCGGTTAAGGAGCGTCCTATCCGGTTTTCCGTAGCCTGTAATTTTGACCCTGAGCTGATAAACCGTATTTCATCCTATCCGGTTTATGAAGTGTACGGCAAACTGCCATCCGATTTTTTTGGCGGTGGCAGGCCCTCCTTTTACCTGCCCAATGTGGACCGCGAGGAAACTGTAAAATACATTGAACATGCACACAGTAAGGGGATTGAGTTTAATTATCTGCTAAACTCCTCCAGCATGGATAATGTTGAATTTACCACCGAAGGGCAGCGCGAGTTTAGAAAATTGTTGGATTGGCTGACAGAAGCAGGTGTGGATAGCATTACGGTATCGAACCTGTTCTTTTTGCGGGCAATTAAAAAGAACTATCCGCATTTCCGCGTTCGTATTTCGGCACATCGGGAAACAGACAATGCGCGTAAAGTTCGCTTTTGGGAAGATAACGGTGCTGACTGTGTGGTGATCTCTGAAACAACCATTCACCGTGAAATGAAAATTCTCCGCGCCATGCGGGAAGCCGTCAGCATTGATCTTTCGCTCATCGTCAACAACTGGTGCCGCCAGGACTGCGCTATCGCTTCTAATCATGCGGTGTTGTTATCCAATGCCTCGCGGAATAAAAGCAAGAATTTTCCGCTCGATTATTGTTCCATATACTGCAATGCTTATCGCCTCGAAGAACCGGTAAATTATATCCGGGCAAACTGGATTCGCCCGGAGGATCTTCATTACTACACCGAAATGGGCTATACCAATTTTAAAATTGTAGAGCGCAATACCCCTACTGAACTTTTGGCCATGCGCGTGCGGGCTTACGCACAACAACGCTATGACGGCAACCTGCTCGATTTGGTTCAAAACTACGCTTATCCGGCTTCTGTGTTTAAATCAAAACATGAAAAGGATAGTTTTTCTTTAAAACGAATGTTCAAACACTTTATCAAACCCGGCCAGGTTAATTTACTGCGCTTCCCCCAAATAGTTGATTACGGCAAAAAATCATCTATGGTTTACCCTCGCCAGGGCGATAACCCCGTTTACATAAATAATCGGGGGTTAGATGGCTTTATGAAACGCTTTGAAACACTTGGATGCGAAGAAATAGATTGTGAGGCCTGCAAATACTGTCACCAATGGGCCGAAAAAACAGTGCATATTGATAAAGAATGGCGAGGTGCGATGACAGAAAAATACGATACCCTATTGGACGATTTGCACTCCGGTTCGCTTTGGGAACCTTATTGGGCTACTTTGAAAAGAAAATTCTTTGGCTCCTCCACTAACCAAGCCAAGAACAAGACTAACTGCAACAGACCTGCCGGTGGTTCTGCTTTGCCAAACATTCAGGCCAGGAAACACCGGAATAAATCAGTTGCCCCTGCCACGCTTACTTGTGTTACCCCCAAACCGGCCGATGCTGTCAGCATTGGCAATAATGGACCATCACCCGATAAAGCAGTACCTGAAAAATAATAACATGGAAACAAAACCCCTTCTCTCCTTTAAGCGGAAAAAATCGGGCAAACCTGTATTCATTTCCGGTCCATGCAGCGCGGAATCGGAAAAACAGATGCTGGATACCGCCAAAGCTTTAGTCAAATCTGATATTGATTGGTTTCGTGCCGGCATCTGGAAACCGCGTACCCGCCCAAGTTGTTTTGAAGGGGTAGGGCTGAAAGGCTTGCACTGGATGAATCAGATTCAGCAAAAATACAGGCTGAAGGTGATGACCGAAGTGGCGACTACTGCCCATGTAGAGGCCTGTTTGGAAATGAATATAGATGCCCTTTGGATAGGTGCCAGAACTTGCACGAATCCGTTTTCGGTACAGGAAATTGCCAATGCTATTCGCGGTACCGGCATTCCTGTGCTGATTAAAAATCCTATGAATCCGGATATTGCCCTTTGGATGGGGGCGATAGAACGGATAATTGCATCGGGAAGCAACGAAGTAGCGGCTATACACAGGGGCTTTCCGGTGGGCAGAAAAGGTAAATTCCGCAACGCTCCTATGTGGGAGATACCGATAGAACTAAAACGTTTAATGCCCGGAATACCAATTTTGTGCGACCCCAGCCATATTTGCGGCAACCGCTCCCTACTTCAGGAGGTGAGCCAAAAGGCAATGGATTTAAGTTTTACCGGGCTAATGGTGGAGAGTCACATTGCCCCTGACCAAGCTTTGAGCGATGCAGAACAGCAGCTTACCCCAATAGCACTCCGTAAATTATTAAATAGCTTGGTGATTCGTCACCCTGCTACTGATAACGTCATGCTGAATGTGGCACTAAATGAGTTGCGGGGCAACATAGATCAATTAGATGAAGAACTCATTTTTATCATCAGGCAGCGAACGGACTTGGTAGAAAAAATTGCTGAGTATAAAAAGGAAAATAACATTGCCATACTTCAGGAAGATCGCTGGGCAGATATTATAGAATCAAGACAACAGCATGCCCGCGAACTGGGGCTTTCGCCTGATTTATTTCTTAAAATATTTCAGTACATCCATGAAGAGTCTATCCGGCTGCAAACCGAAATCATGAACCGATACATTTATATTTAGGAGACTTCGACAAAAAAAATTAGAGTTATGTCATTTATTAGCCTAAATGAGTACCTCTATTCTGATACCTATAGATTTCAGCATGGAGTTTTTTAAGAGCTTCGATTTTATTCAAAAATTGGTCTGTTTACGACTTTTCTCTGCCCTTTTCTTGCCATTACAGTATCGAATTTGCTCCTGACAGGAACGAATGCGCGGATGAATTGATCAGATGCTCAGATGAATTGATCGGATGCCCGGATGAAACAAAAGGACGGCCGATGAATTGATCGGATGCCCGGATGACATAAACGAACTCGCAGTTGACATGAGCGAACTCGCAGTTGACATAAACGAACTCGCAGATGACATTAACGAACTCGCAGTTGACATTAACGAACTCGCAGATGACATGAGCGAACTCGCAGATGACATAAACGAACTCGCAGATGACATTAACGAACTCGCAGTTGACATGAGCGAATTTGCATTTGACATGAGCGAATTCGCAGATGACATAAAAAAGTATCCATCTGACAGGAGAAAAAGGGGAGGTATTCTTCCGATTGTGCTCAAATCAATCGTTTTAACACCAAATCTTCAAGTTTGCAACTAAAGTATTGCCATTTTGAGTTCGTTGTGGGCTGTTTACTTGCAAACCATGCGGGAAATAACGGCTGGTATATCTTTATGAGGCAATTATTTGGGTTTGTAACCTCTCTACATTTTAATGCCTCATGTGGCGAGGCTGGCTAATAAGATAGCAACTTATCGGAGATTTCTCCCCTTTTTTTCTCTCCAGCCATTTTCCAATAACAGACCTCACCAACCGGACGGAAAAAATACTCTCCAATCTTAGGAAGAGAATTGATTTCGGTATTTAAAACAGGTTTGTAAATACAGAAGGGAACACCCCGATAAGCAGAGTCATCAGCACACATACGGTGATGACAAAGGTGTAAGCCGGACTAACACGGAAAGTAATTTCTTCTGAATCTTTAGTAAACATGGCTAAGATTACTTTGAAGTAATAATAGATGCCCACTATAGAGTTAATTACCGCTACTACGGTAAGCCCTACGTGCCCGTTTTTCATGGCTTCACTAAAAATATAATACTTACCAAAGAAGCCGGCAAAAGGCGGAATGCCTGCTAAGGAAAGAACAGCCACCGTAAGCGCAACCGCCAATATGGGTTTGCGTTTCCCGAGTCCGTTATAGGCTTCAATTTTATCGGAGCCAACATTATTCCGCACCAAAATAACAATAGCAAAAGCAGCAATAGAGGCCACGCCATAAGCCAAAGAGTAATAGAAAATGGCATTATCCGTTTTGCCATAAACACCCACCAAACCTAACAACAGATAACCTGCATGAGATATTCCTGAATAGGCCAACAGGCGTTTAAACGAATCTTGGTGAAGAGCTGAAAAGTTCCCTACGGTAATAGTTAAGGCGGCAATGGCAGAAAGCACCCAAGCATATTGTGGAATGGCCAATAACAAACTGCCACTGAAAAGTCTGTAGAAGGCAGCGATGGCGGCTATTTTTGCAATAGTAGCCATGAGAGCCATAATCAAAGTTGGCGAACCGTCATAAACATCGGGTGCCCAAAAATGAAAAGGCACTGCTGATATTTTAAACAACAGACCTATCAACATTAGCCCCGCACCCGTATAGAATAATACGGAAGGCGGAGTAGTGTTCGCGTAATTAGTAATTTGCTGTAAATCGAAAGAAGCGGTTTCGCCATAAATCAGTGCTATCCCAAAGAGCAGAACACTGGAAGCAAAACTCCCCATCAGAAAATACTTCATTCCCGCTTCGTTGCTGCGGACATCCTTTTTGCGACTTCCGGCCAATATATAGAGGGAAATAGACATCACTTCTAAGCCTATGAAGAACATCGCCATATTTCCAAAAGAAATCAAGGCAAGAGCACCCGCCACCGTAAAAATGATAACGGTGAGGTAATCGGAAATCTTTTCACTTTCCTGACGGTAAAAATCACCGCTTAGTAATATCAAGAAAATAGCGAGCAGAATAATCAAGGCAGAAAAACCCACACTAAAATTATCTATCATCACCATGTTGTGATAGAATCCTTGATTCACATTCCAGCCGGTCAGGGTAAGTCCGAGAATCGCCACCAAACCGGCCACTGCCACAGGAATAATGAATTTGCGCAGGTTCAGAATTTCTGCCAACATGCACACAATACCCAATGCCGATGTATATATAAGCGTCTTCATTATCTCAGTGCGTAATTCATAATTATATCCAAAGCGGGCTGCGCCAATTCCATGATTGGCTTAGGGTAAATACCAAAAATAAAGATGGCCGCTACTAAAGGCACAAATGCAGCAAATTCACTTGGAGTTAAGTCAGCAAAGTTAGCGGTGAGTTCATTCGGTTCTCCCAACATCACATTCTGATACATTCTGAACAAATAAACCGCTGCAAGTATAACGGTAAGCCCCGCCACCGCTCCGAGAATGGTGTTGTATTCATATACCCCGAACAACAACAGGAACTCTCCGATAAAACCATTGGTAATGGGAAGCGCCACACTGGCCAACATGATTATCATAAACACCGCACCAAACTTAGGTGCTACCTGACGGATACCTCCTAATTTAGAAATATCCAAAGTGCCTGTTCTCCGGTAAATAATTTCGGCAGCAAAAAAAAGACCCACCACATTCACCCCGTGTGCAATCATTTGCACTACAGAGCCTTGAAAACCTGCCCGGGTCATTGAAAAAATACCGGCAGTAATCAATCCAACATGCGCTAATGAGGAGTAAGCAAATAGTTTCTTTAAGTTGGATTGCCGAACAGCAATTACTGACCCGTAGATGACACCGATAATACCCAATACGATTACGACAGGGGTCCAAAGCATCACTCCATGTGGCAACACCGGTAAGAGCCAACGCAACAAACTGTATAGACCCATCTTGAGCATAATGCCCGCCAACAACATGGTGCCCACTGCCGGAGCTTCATTATACGCATCGGGTTGCCAGGTGTGAAATGGAAAAACAGGAATCTTCACAGCGAAGGATACAAAGAAGGCCCAAAACAGAAAGGCTTGCTCCTTGTTGGAAAGGTGAAGTCCATAGAGTTCGCTGGCACCAAACCCTCCGGCATATTGATACAGGTAGATAAAGCCCAACAACATAAATAAAGACCCCGCCATAGTGTAGATGAAGAATTTAAAAATGGCGCGGTGGCGAAATTCCTTGTTCTTCCCCTCTCCCCATAAAAGGGCTATAAAGTAAATGGGAATTAATGCAAGCTCCCAGAATATGTAATACAAGAATGCGTCTGTTGCCGTAAATACGCCTATCAGCGCAAACTGCATCAACAAAACAAGCGCGTAGAAACTGCGCTGATTCTCCGGCTCTTTTGAAACGGATGATAGTATGATAACCGGAATCAGAGTAGTGGTCAACAGCACCATCAGTAAGCTAAGACCATCTACTGAAACTTGAAAAAGTATGTGCGGGTTTTGTATCCACTCCCTCAGATAGGAAATATTCAGCGCATCAGCATTCCTATAAGCAGGAATAAGTGCCAGCGATGCTACTAACTCCAGCACTGAGAATATCAACGCAGCCTTGCCGGCATAGCGATTGCCTAATAGATAGGTAATCAGCGCAGCCACTAAGGGAAAAAACAATACTACCAGTAACAACATCTTCTCCGTTGCCTATTTTAAAATGAATGCGTAAAAAAATATGACCACAATACTCAGCACCATCATCAGTAAGTAAAAGCCGATATACCCGCTTTGCAGTTTGCGCACCTGAGCACCCACCATCAGCACAATTTTTCCGACCCAACCTACTATTCCGTCCACCACCACCCGATCTATAAAATCATAGAATAATCCTGATGAAAACAGGATAGGCTTTACCACCAGCATATCATAAATTTCATCCACATAGTATTTGTGATACACCACTTTCCCCAATCCACTCTCCTCCCCTTCTGCAACGGGCAGGCTCTTCTTATTAATGTAGAGAAAGTAAGCAATGGCGATAGCAATTAATCCTAACGCGAGGGCAAATCCCATTAGCCCCAGTTCAGCACCATGCGATAAGCCTTCTGCTGCTTCTGCCATAGGAACAGCCGTAAACACCGGAGCCAAAAACCCTTTCAACCAATGGTGAAAACCTAAGAACTCAGGTAAGCCCATCAAACCGCCAAGGGCAGCTAACAACGCAAGCACTATCAAAGGAATGGTAATAGTAGAAGAGGATTCGTGTATATGCTTCTTCTGCTCATCTGTTCCGCGAAATTCCCCGTTAAAAGTCAGAAACACTAAACGAAACATATAAAAGGCCGTTAGAAAAGAAGCCAAAGAGCCAACAGCCCATATTATTTTATGATGTTCGAAGGCAGCCGCTAACATTTCATCTTTAGAGAAGAAACCTGAAAAGGGGAATATACCGGAGATGGCCAATGAAGAAATGAGAAAAGTCCAGTATGTCAGCGGCATCCATTTTTTAAGCCCTCCCATTTTACGAATGTCTTGCTCTCCATGTAAGCCGTGTATCACCGAACCGGCTCCCAAAAATAAACAGGCCTTGAAAAAAGCGTGCGTCACCACATGAAACACACCGGCACTAAACGCCCCAACACCCAGAGCCATAAACATCAGCCCTAACTGAGAAACAGTAGAGTAGGCAAGCACCTTTTTGATGTCATTCTGCATCACCCCAATGGTAGCGGCAAATAAGGAAGTGACCACTCCAATAATGGCGACAAATTGCATGGTTTCGGGGGCGAGAACATACATAAAGTTAGCTCGCGTTATCATATAAATACCGGCAGTAACCATTGTAGCAGCATGTATTAAAGCAGATACGGGGGTAGGGCCGGCCATTGCATCGGGGAGCCAAGTGTATAAAGGAATCTGAGCACTTTTGCCCATCGCTCCCACAAAAAGAAGCAGGGTAATGGCAATCATCAACACATGACTTACCGGAGCAGCCGCGATAACGGTCTGAAGAGTTCCAAAATGCAATGTTTTGAAATGATATAGTAACAGGAACATTCCCAACAGAAAACCAAGATCACCTATGCGGTTCACAATAAAAGCCTTCTTAGCGGCATTATTGAAACTTTGGTTTTTAAACCAGAAACCAATGAGCAAATAGGAACAAAGACCTACCCCTTCCCAACCGATATACGTCACCAATAAGTTATTACCCAGCACTAAGAGAAGCATGAAAAACACAAAGAGGTTCAAATACGAAAAGAAAACGTGCTCCTTTTCGTCACCGTGCATGTACCCGATGGAATAGATATGAATGAGAAAACCCACTCCCGTAATAACCATTAGCCACATTACCGAAAGCTGATCGAGTAATAGACCAAACCCAATTTTCATGCCCGCTTCACCGGTAGAAAGAGGGGCAAATGATACCCAGTCAAATACATCGGCATCAATTTTTTGTTGCGCACCACTTACAAAACCGTAAAAGAGAATGCAGGAAAGCAAGAAGGAGATGAAAACCGTAGCTGACCCGATAATGCCCGAAGCACTCTTAGGTAATTGTTTCCCGGCTAAAGCGTTTAGCAGAAAACCAATCAGAGGAGCCAGAATGATAATGTAGAGGTTCGTCACTTTTCTTTCCTATTTTTTGCTTACCACTTCAGATTTTTCAACTCATCAATATTCACCGTATGAACATTTCGATAAATAGTAACTAATATGGCCAGTCCCACAGCTACTTCAGCGGCAGCCACCGCCATAATAAAAAACACAAACACTTGTCCGCTGGCATCCTTATGAAAGTTGGAAAACGCTACCAGCAATAAATTCACTGAATTCAACATCAACTCAATGCTCATAAAAATGATAATGGCATTTCTGCGAACCAAAACTCCCAATACACCAATGCAAAACAATGCCACGCTCACCAATACATAGTATTGGATAGGCACTACAGAAAATATATTGAGCAGTGAATTCATGTGCTTGCCTTCGATTTATCTTTCTTAGCTAATAATACCGCCCCCACCATAGCAGTTAGAAACAACACAGAAGCAAATTCAAAAGGGAAGAAATATTCATCCAATAATACTTTACCGAGGTTCTTGATGTCTCCAATAGCGGCACTTTGATCGGAAGCTACAGCCATTGTATCTGCTCTTTTCAATACGGCTATGAGTACTAACATCAGCAAACCGCTGGCGATTACTGCGCTGATGCGCGCCAGAGCCGGCCTATGCTTTTCAATTTCCTCATTCAGGTTCATGAGCATCAGCGTAAATAGAAATAAAACCATAATAGCTCCTGCATATACAATGATATGAACCACTGCAAGGAACTGAGCCTCCAATAAAAGATAATGACCGGCTATGGCAAAAAAGCATCCGATAAGGTATATCACCGAATGGATAGGATTGCGGGAAAAGACGGTCATCAGTCCGCAAAAAATAGCTACAAAGGATAAGAAGTAGAAAATGTAAAGGGTCACTCCGGTTACTTTATTTTTTCGATTTTATCCTCTAAAGGCATTACTAATTTATCCTTGCCATATATAAACCCTTCTCTCGTGTAATCGGGTTTTACCAATTCCTCTGTGAGGTAGATGGCATCTTTCGGGCAGGCTTCTTCACACAAGCCACAGAAAATACAGCGCAACATATTGATTTCATACACCGAAGCATACTTTTCTTCACGGTACAAACCTTCCTCTCCGGGTTTTCTCTCAGCCGCCACCATAGTGATGGCTTCTGCGGGGCAAGCTACTGCGCACAAACCGCAGGCCACACAGCGCTCGGCTCCATTTTCATCGCGCATTAAAATATGACGACCTCTGTAAACAGGAGAAAACTCCCTCTTCACTTCGGGATAATTAATGGTTACTTTCTTTTTAAAGAAGTGACGCAGGGTGATACCCATGCCCTTTGCAATCTCGGGCAAGTATATCTTTTCCATGAAAGTCATTTCTTTTACAGAAACTTGTTTCTTTCTTCCCGATAATGATATGTTCTTAATATCTGTTGCCATTTCCAAACGGTCACAAAAATATAATTCTCAAAATACTATTCTCTCCCTACGGCAATTATTTCACTCCGCTATTCTATTTCAAAAGCAGAATCACCCCACCTGTTATTACAATATTCAAAATAGAAAGTGGGATCAACACTTTCCAACCTAAATTCATTAACTGATCGTAGCGAAAACGAGGAACGGTCCAACGCACCCACATATAAAAGAAAATGAAAAAGAATATTTTGGCAAACAGCGCAATTACCCCTATAAAAGTAACGGCATTACTCCCCCAAGTTTCGTTGACCCAATTCATGCCCGGGTAATTAAACCCTCCAAAAAACAAGACGGAGATAATGGCAGAAGAGATAAACATATTAATATACTCTGCAAACAGATAGAATCCGAGTTTCATAGAGCTGTATTCCGTATGATAGCCGCCAATCAGTTCCGATTCACATTCCGGTAAGTCAAAGGGGGTGCGGTTTGTTTCAGCAAAGGCACAAGTAAGAAAGATAAGGAAAGCCAATGGCTGACGAAACACATTCCAAGAGAACCAATGGTCGTTCCAATTAAAAAAGCCATATTGCTGTAAAGATATTTCGCGCAGACTCAACGTTCCGGTCATCATTAATACCGCGATGATAGACAAACCCATTGCTACTTCATACGAAATCATTTGTGATGAAGCGCGAACCGCCCCCAATAGGGAATACTTATTGTTAGAAGCCCAGCCTCCAATCATAATTCCGTAAACTCCTATGGAAACTACTCCAAACACAAACAGGATAGCAACGTTGATATCCGACACTTGCAAGTTAAATTCTCTGCCAAAAAGATGAACGGTATCTCCCCAGGGTATAACCGAACTGGTCAGTAGCGCAGTAGTCATAAACAAACCCGGGCCGAGTATGAAAAGAAATTTGTTGGGAGTGTTAGGAGTAAAATCTTCTTTAGTAAACATTTTAAGACCATCCGCTAAGGGCTGAAATATACCTCCCGGACCTGCCCGGTTAGGCCCTACTCTGTCTTGAAAAAACGCAGCAATTTTGCGTTCAGCAAAGGTGGAGTAAAGCGCTATAAACATAGTAATAGCAAATATCACTAAGATTAATACCCCCTTTTCAATCAACAAAAATAAATCCATAATTAATTTTAAAAGAACAGGCCATAGAGGGTAGAGAATAGGAAGAAAAATTATCCGTTCCGTTTATCCTTTAGGCTGTTTATCATTCTTTGTATTTCATTAATTTCTAAAAAATCTATCCCTCTGTTCCGTCTGCGATGGCACTTAGTGTGCTAATCTTTCAGGTTCTAATACCGGTGATACTTCTTATTTACTCTCGGTTATCACATTCACCATACTAATTGCCTTTCGGTCTTCTTTGCGTCCAAAAGATAGACGGGGGTCGGCATCTATAATCACCTTCTCGGTATCTAACATGTATTTGCCCTGATTAATCACACTCCACTCCTCTTTTTTCCGCACTCCTTCTATTACCCAGTCGTTCTTATCCTTCTTATCATAGCGACATTCGTTGCAAATAAACAATGCTTTCCCGTTTTCGTCACATTCTACTTCGCGAAATACATTTTTGCGGGAGGTAACCCGATATATTTCGTTGCCAAACATCCACACCGTTACTCTACCACAACATTTGGGACAATCTCTGTGAGCATCGAAAGGCTTCAGGAACCAAACACGCGATTTGAACCGGAATGTTTTGTCGGTAAGTGCTCCTACCGGACACACATCAATCATGTTGCCGCTCATTTCATTGTCCACTGCGTTTTGAATGTAAGTAGATATTTCTGCGGCATCCCCGCGATCAATCACGCCATGCACTCTGCCGGGGGTAAGTTGATCGGCCACATAGGTACAGCGATAGCAGAGGATGCAGCGGGTCATGTGCAATTGAATCTTATCGCCAATATCAATCTTATCAAAGGTGCGTCTTTCTTCTTTATACCGGCTACCTGAAACGCCATAGCCAAAACTGAGATCCTGTAAATCACATTCGCCCGCCTGATCGCAAATAGGACAATCTAATGGGTGATTAATAAGCAGAAATTCTACTACCCCTTTGCGCATATCCTGTACTCTGGGGCTAGTCAGATTTTTTACTTCCATGCCATCCATTACCGGAGTACAGCAACTGGCTTGAAGTTTAGGCATGGGGTTAGGGTTGGCATCGCTTCCTTTAGATACTTCTACTAAACAAACACGGCACTTGCCACCACTGGTTTCCAGAGTGCTGTAATAGCACATGGCCGGGGGAACTAAGTCACCACCAATTTTGCGGGCGGCATTCATGATAGTAGTTCCAGGTTCTACCTCAATCGTTACTCCATCAATAGTCACTTTAGGCATACAACAATTATTGTGAACGCGGGCAAATGTATGCGCACACAGGCACAACTCCAAACTAAATTTGCACAAATTACAGAGGGATAAGCCTATACTGATTTATATCAGGTGTCATCGCCATGCAAGAAAGCCTGAAGAACTCACTATAATAGTAGAAACCCGTGCAAAATGACCTTTGCACGGGTTTCAAAAGGGAGGAGAGAACAATTAGCTGATTCTGGAGAAATAGGTGATAAACTTCATCACTTCCCCCAAATTCGACACTTTTATTTTCCCCATCATAAACATCATCTGCGGATTGCCGCGACCGTGTTCCAAATCTTCGTAATCACTTGCTTTGGCTCTAATTTCACAAGTGGGTTCATCTACTAAGCCGTCTAATACCGTTACTGCTTTGTTTTGAACGGTAACCGTAAAGTTTCCACCGGTGGGTCCATCTAAAAAGAAATGAAACCGATGCAATGCAGAATCATCCACTTTGTCGGCCTTTAAGCGGTTAGGTAATGAATAAATAATGTCTCGTGCTGTTTCTGGTAATTGATCCATTTTCCCGTTTTGTTTTGTGATTGAATGTGGATTAGTTTTAGTTGCTTGTTGTGTCGTTCCGTTAGCCGAAATTGAAGTCTTTGAATTTTCCTTTTCTTCTGCGGCTTTCATATTCTTATAAGCCGACTCATAATTAATACCGTCAATAGTTATTTTAGCCAGAATCTCTTTCATTATTTCCGTAGTACCTCCTACAATGGTTCCTACCCGCGAATCGCGGTAGGCTCTCTCCACCGGGAACTCCGCCATCCAACCATAACCGCCAAACATCTGCAAACATTCATCCGATACTGTTTTGGCCAATTCGGTTGCCTTCATTTTAGCCATAGAACATTCCTTTACGCAGAACACATTTCTTGCAAAAAGGTCGCAGCAATAGTAAACAAATCTCTTTGTTATTTCTACCTCAGTTATCAAGTCCACCATCTTGTGTCGCAGCACTTGAAACTTTGAAATTGGCTTGCCAAAAGCACTTCTTTCCTTCATGTATTGAAGAGTGGTGTGGATGATAAATTCCGCCCCTGCCACAGCCATAATTCCCGCCACTAAACGCTCTAACTGAAAACTCTCCATGATGTAGAAAAACCCTTTGCCTTCTTGCCCTACCAAATTACTCAAGGGCACTTTGGCATTATCAAAGAAAAGTTCAGCGGTATCGGAGCATTTCCAACCCATCTTTTTGAGCTTGGAGGCAGTAAAACCGGGTGTGCCTTGGTCAATCACCAGCAAACTAATACCCGCCATGCCCGCATCCGGGTCGGTTTTGCAAGCTAAGGTCACAAAGTTGCCGTAGTAACCATTAGTAATAAAAGTTTTGTTGCCGTTAATCACGTAGTGGTCGCCTTCTCTTTTAGCAGTAGTGTGCATCGCTGCCACATCACTCCCTGCTCCCGGTTCGCTGATGGCAATGCTGCCCACCCAGTCGCCCGCCACCGATGGCACAATGTATTTTTTCTTTAAGTCCTCACTGCCGGCATGTAATATATGGTTGGTGGCCATGTATTGATGCACACTCACGGCTGCGGCAAAACCGCCCAACTTCGATTTGGCAATTTCCTCTAACCAAACTACGGTGTACCAAAAATCATTATCGGTGCCGCCATAACTTTCGGGAAAATTGATTCCCAACAAGCCCTGTGCACCCATTTTCTTAAACAATTCTCGGGGAATTTTCTGCTCTTCCTCCCATTGGTTGCAATAGGGCAGCACTTCCTTTTGAATAAACGCCCGAGCCGAGTGACGAAAGAGTTCATGCTCTTCGGTAAAAAACTCACTCATGGCTGATGTTGGTTAAAATTCAAAAATGGAGCGGTGATGTTATTCAATAGTTACATTGATACCTCGTTCGGCAATTTCATCTTTCATCGGTTTCAACAGATTAAAGTTGCCATGCTTAACCGCATATTTACCGCGATGATGGATAATGTAAGCACATTGCTCGGCTTGGTGTGGGGTATGGTGACACACTTCCATCAGGGCTTCAATAACCCAATCGAAAGTATTGTAATCATCATTGTGAATAATTAGCCGGTTCTCTATGTCAATATATTCTTCAAATTCTATTTCCTGCTCAGGAGAACTTTGTCCGGAATGTTTCATTGTTTGCCTCTTTTAGTGGTAACGAAGATACGACAGTCCAATTTTAAATTCAAATGTATTGTTGAAATTTGGATTTTTGGAGTATTAGAAACCTGTGGATGATCGTTTGAAGAAACCCGATGGCAGCTTGAAGGCTTCAGGTGATCGCAGAAATGGGTACATTGACTGCATCCACCTGATTTTATGACAAAACACCCCCTGATTGCCGCTATAATTGTAGTGGCGGTGGTAGTGGCTGTTCTGTTTTTAATTTTTCCGAAAAGGAAATAATTGTAGTTTTGGAATATAAACAAAACACCATGAAAAAAATACTCCCTCTTTCCCTACTATTTTTTGCATTGTCTGCCTGCCAAAAAGAAGAATGCTTTCAGGAATCATGCTTTAACGGTGGTATATGGAATTCCGGCTATTGCAAATGCGAATGTATGCCATACTACAGCGGTAAAAACTGCGAAGAGTATAACCCACCCTGCAAAACGTCAAACTACGGAACTCTTTACATAAGCAATAGCCACAGTAGCCCTTACCGTGTTTACCGAGATGGAAGCTACTATGCTTACGTATATGGTAATGGAAGTTTTACTGACAATCAAAGTTCGGCAAGTTGCAGCAGTTGGCGCTTTGAGCAGGCTTCAGGGTATGTTTTTTATCCTACCGTTTACACTGATTATGAATGTGTCAGCCAGTGCGGATTTACCTCTATTTTCTTCTAAGCCACCCTCTCCATATCCCTCATTACCCTTACCATCCCTACCCGGGCGTATTTCTTTTCAGTCATCGCAGTGGAGCTGTGGCCCAACATGTGGCTAACGGTTTCTAATGGCACCCCTTCGTCTATTTTCAGTTGGCCGTAGGTCCTGCGCGCTACGTGGGTGGTAAGTGTGGTGGCAACACCCGCCTTTTGCTGTAGCTCCTTTAGCTTGCGGTTGTAAAAGTGTATGCAGCCCACGCCAAAGCTGTAGTTGTATTTTTCGCATAAGGCAACCGCCTTGTGGCTGAGCGGAAGAAAATATTCTACGTCCGTTTTTTTTCGATAGCCGTGCAAATATTGCTTTCCGTTTAGCTGCACCACATTGGCGCGGCTAAAGCTTTTAAAATCGCTGAAAGCTAAACCTGTGTAGCACTGGAACAGGAACCAGTCGCGGGCGCGCTGTAGTTGCACGGTGTTTACCTGCACGGCTTCAATTAGCTCTACTTCGTGCCGGGTAAGTTGAACTATAGGCGCTTTACGGCCGCGCGGCAGTTTTACCAGAGCGCACGGGTTGATGTGTATGCAGCCCTGGGCATGCGCGTATGTAAACACGCGCTTTACATAGTCGTAATGGCGCCTTACGCTTTCATCGCTGCCGCGGCTTTTGGCGCGCAGGCTTTTGTAAAGTTCAATCAGTTGCCCGGGCGTTACATGGCAAAGGTAGCTATCAATATCTACCCCCATTTTCTTGAACCCTCTTCGGGTCCTTACTTCATCCGCCCCGGTTATGCTCCAGTAGTGGCACATCTCCACAATAATCTCGCGGATTGTTTTTGAAAATTTCGACATAAGCATTGGTGTTGCTAAGTGCAACGCTTTTACGTCAACAAATAAAAAAAGGTTTCATGTGTTAA
>CAZQYO010000017.1:15346-20369 GCA_964597415.1 uncultured Chitinophaga sp. | reverse complement strand
TTTTCAATTTTCTTACTGTAGAATCATTAGAGGCACGACTAATGATTTTTAATTGATGATTCAACTCGCGGGCAGTCAGTACGACCAATAAATTATCTGCATCATCGGGCAAAGTGCTGATGAGCGCAGCAGCCCCCTTTATTCCGGTTTCTAAAAATACTTCATCGTGCGTAGCATCTCCTTCTATGTAATAATCAATCGGAAACGTGAGATCGCCTCGTTTAAAGGGATGCTTTTCTATCACCACAAATGGATATCCATTCTTGTGAAAAATTTTGGCGGCTTCTCTCCCATTTCGTCCGAACCCACAGATAATCACATGATTTTCGAGCTCTGCTATTTTATGCTTCATTTTATAAGATTTATATTCTTTTGAGAACTCCCCATCCAGAAAATAACTTGAAATCTGGGTGAGAAAATAAGTAAAGGTTCCTATGTTGGCAATAATGAGGATAACGGTAAAGATTTTCCCCATATCGCTTAATGGCCTTACTTCTTGATATCCAACTGTGGACAAAGTAATCACTGTCATAAACAGTGCATCTAAAGGGGAATAATGTTCAATAACTGTGTAGCCCACCGTGCCCGTCAATAAAATAAAGAGAAAGGCTCCGATAGAAATATACAGTCTGGTAAATACCTTGAGAGGTAGTTGTGCGGTCATAATCTTTATAGCGAACGAATATATAGGGAAACGGCTAATGACAAAAACACATAACTATAACATCTTAATAAAACATAAATACGTTTAAAATATACGGAGCTGATATTTTTCTAAGCCATTTTGGAATAAAAAGCAAGCATTAAACATATCGAAGTCTCCAAATGGTGCCGAAGTGAAAGGATAATGTGCATAATTTTGCCGGATCTATTTCTTTCCTGAATCTACAAAATATACTTTTGCACTCATAAAACCACATAAACTATATGACCAACTCACGCAAATCAGCTATTGAAACAGTCATCAATCGCGAAACCATTAAGCCTAAAATTGAATCGGCAAAGGTTTCAGAATACTTCGGTTCAAATGTCTTTAACGATGATTCCATGCGGCATTATTTATCTGAAGATGCCTACATGGCAGTAAAAGCGGCCATGAAAGATGGGAGCAAAATCAGCCGGGAAATGGCAGATGCCGTAGCAGCCGGAATGAAAGGCTGGGCCTTGGATAAAGGAGCCAACAGCTACACCCATTGGTTTCAGCCATTAACCGGACTGACAGCCGAAAAGCACGACATGTTTTTTACTCCCACGGTGGACGGCAAAGGGATCGAAAAATTTGGTGGTGATGCCTTAGTTCAACAAGAGCCGGATGCCTCTTCATTTCCGAGTGGCGGAATACGCGCCACTTTTGAAGCAAGAGGTTATACTGCTTGGGATCCGGGTTCTCCTGCCTTCATCATGAAGATTGGTGACGGCAAAACGCTGTGCATTCCAACTATCTTCATTTCTTACACCGGAGAATCATTAGACTATAAAGCCCCCTTACTAAAGGCCTCTCATTTTTTAGAGCAGTCGGCTCTTCCTGTAGTGCATCTTTTTGATAAAGATGCCACTAAGGTTAACGCTACTTTAGGTTGGGAACAAGAATATTTTTTGGTGGATCAGGCCTTGTTTAATCAGCGCCCTGACCTGCTGTTTGCCGGCAGAACATTGCTGGGGGCTGCTCCGCAAAAAGGGCAGCAGTTTGAGGATCACTACTTCGGCTCTATTCCCGAAAGAGTGTATGCCTTTATGCTCGACTTGGAAACAGAGTGCCATAAACTCGGCATTCCTTTGCGCACCCGTCACAATGAGGTAGCGCCTGCGCAGTTTGAATGTGCTCCTATGTTTGAAGAAGTGAACGTAGCCGTAGATCACAACTCTTTGCTGATGGATTTAATGGAGCGCATTGCCCGCAGACATAAGTTGCGCGTACTATTACATGAAAAACCATTTGCCGGAGTAAATGGAAGCGGCAAGCATAACAACTGGAGCTTAGAAACCGATACCGGAAAAAATCTTCTTTCGCCCGGTAAAACGCCAAAGACCAACCTGCTATTCCTCACGATTTTTGTAAACGTGATAAAAGCCGTCAACGAATACAGCGATTTGTTGCGGGCATCTATAGCTTCTGCCAATAACGATCACCGTCTGGGTGCCAATGAAGCACCTCCGGCAATCATCTCGGTATTTATTGGTTCGTATATGACAGATGTACTGAATGAAATTGAAAAGCGAGTAGCAAAGGGCAAATATGATGAACTGAGCAATGCCAACCTGAAATTAGACATCCACAATAAGATACCGGATGTGATGTTGGACAATACCGATCGAAACAGAACTTCTCCCTTCGCCTTCACAGGCAATAAATTTGAATTCCGCGCGGTAGGCTCATCGGCCAATTGTGCACAACCGATGACCATCATGAATGCGATAATGGGGAAGCAGTTGATTGACTATAAAGCGGAAGTAGATAAACTCATAAAGGATGGCGAAACTAAAGAAGGCGCTATTATGCGAGTGCTTCGCAAGTATATCACGGAGTCAAAGAATGTTCTCTTTGAAGGGGATGGGTACAGTGAGGCTTGGGAGAAAGAAGCTAAGAGCCGCGGACTTAACAATGTAAAAACAACTCCTTATGCGCTTGATTTCTACAAAACAAAAAAGGCAAAGGAAGTATTGATTGATACCGGAATCTACTCCGAGCGGGAATTAGCGGCTAGGGTAGAAATACTGCATCACAACTATGTACTAAAAATTGATACCGAAGCGAACATTCTGGCAGATATTGCAGTGAATCAGGTAATTCCTGCGGGAGTAAATTATATGAACACACTTTCTGCTAATATAAAAGGGCTAAAAGAATCCGGCTTACCTGCTGCTGCTACAAAAGCACAAAAGGATATCTTAACTGATTTGGCAAACCATGTAAATGCTATCAAAATAGAAGTAGATAAAATGATGGTGGCTAAAGAAAAGGCTCATCATAGCAAGTCAAATGACATTGCTTCCAAAGCCTATTGCGACAAAGTAAAACCTTTGATGGATGTTATTCGGGAGCATATTGATGCACTTGAATGCTTAGTTGATGATAATATATGGCCTATCCCTAAATACAGAGAAATGTTGTTTATCCGATAAGGAACCTTTAAGCAGATTTGCTGAAAAGGGATAAAAAAACCAAAGCCACCCGAGGGCGGCTTTGGTTTACTTTAAAACTCATAGGCTTGAAGCCAACTAACTTCTATTTCTTCTTCAGTGCATCTATTTCTTGCTGCATGAGCGCGTTCTGTTTCAATATGGCTTCATTCTGTAGCTTCAGCTCCTCTATCATCTTTTGCTGCTCTTGCATTCCTTTAACCAAAGGCACCACAAAGGTAGCATAGCCGAGGGTGTAATTATCCTGCTCATTAACGGGGCGGTGAACGCCATCAAAGTCATAACCTGTATCTTTAGCGGCTTGTTCTACTTCCTGCGCAATGAAACCTGTTTCTGTCTGGGCAGATACTTCTTGCAGGCGCTGGAAGTATCGTTCCTTTTCTGTTGCATCCTTGCAGGTGTCCATGCGCTGCTTGATGCCGAGGAACTCATCTAACTTTTCAGCATTGAGGTTATAAGTAACAGGGCGCAATTTTTCGATAAAGGTCAAGCCCGGCACATCTTCGCGAATGTTGCTCTTAAATCGCCCATCCGACAGATTTTGCCATGCGCCATAGCCGCCTGTGAGGTTATTGTTGGCCGAAGTTCCGATAACGATCTTGTCGTTTGCATTGGTGGTGGCATTATACCCCAATGCCATCGCGCCAAGTAGGTTGCCGGTTGAAACATCCGCCCCACTGCCTAAGGCAGTATTGTAATTACCCGTGGTGTTAGTATAAAGCGCGAAGTCCCCGTTGGCAGTATTGTAGCTTCCCGTGGTGTTGGAATAAAGTGCCCCAAACCCGTTGGCGGTGTTGTTGTATCCCGTGGTGTTAGAATAAAGTGCCTTATAGCCGTTGGCGGTGTTGTTGTATCCCGTGGTATTGTAATAGAGTGCCCCACTGCCGTTGGCGGTATTGTAGTTTCCCGTGGTGTTGAAAGACAATGCCTCTCTGCCGTTGGCGGTATTGGAATTTCCCGTGGTGTTGTAATAGAGCGCATATTCTCCGTTGGCGGTATTGCCGATCCCCGTGGTGTTGGAAAAAAGTGCCCGATAGCCGTTGGCGGTATTCCAGTATCCCGTGGTGTTGTAATAGAGCGCATAATTTCCGTTGGCGGTATTGTAATTCCCTGTGGTGTTGGAATAAAGTGCCTTATAGCCGTTGGCGGTATTAGCCCCTCCTGTTGAATTTGACCACAGCGTTTGATAGCCTATGGCAGTGTTTGAGTTTCCGGTATTATCACTGGCAGCAATGGAGCCACGCAGTGCTTCATAGCCTACGGCTACATTATAATTAGTAAAAGCAGTAGCGGTATTGTTGGCGTAGTACATAGCGTCTTTACCAATAGCAGTGGCGTTAGATCCGGCTGTATTGGAGTAAAGTGCCCCCATTCCATGCACAGTGTTATTACTTCCTGTGGTGTTGACGAAAAGTGATCTATTACCGTTAGCCGTGTTGCTGTTGCCGGAAGTATTAGAACGAAGTGCCTGCTGCCCGTTGGCAGTATTATTGATTCCTGTAGTGTTGGAATAAAGAGCTAATGAACCGTTGGCGGTGTTAAAGCTTCCCGTATTGTTTAAGTAAAGTGCCTGCAGTCCGGTGGCAGTATTTTCGTATCCAGTAGTGTTGGAATAAAGTGAGAATGAACCGTTGGCAACATTGAAATTTCCAGTAGTGTTGGAATAAAGTGCTTGGTACCCATTAGCGATGTTGTTGTTGCCGGTGGTGTTGGTATATAGTGCCCCGCGACCGATGGCGATACTGGAATTCCCTGTGGTGTTGGAATAAAGTGCTTGGTACCCATTTGCGATGTTGTTGTTACCGGTGGTGTTATTATAAAGTGCCATATAGCCGTTGGCGGTATTAGCCCCTCCTGTTGAATTTGACCACAGCGTTTGATA
>CAZQYO010000017.1:12251-15246 GCA_964597415.1 uncultured Chitinophaga sp. | reverse complement strand
GCCGATAGCGGTGTTTGAGTTTCCGGTATTATCACTGGCAGTAATAGAGCCACGCAGTGCTTCATAGCCTACGGCTACATTAGAATTAGTAAAAGCAGTAGTGGTATTGTTGACGTAATACATAGCGTTTACTCCAATAGCAGTGGCGTTAGAGCCGGCTACATTGGAGTAAAGCGAATGATCGCCTTGTGCGGTGTTGTAACTGCCTGTGGTATTGGAGTTAAGTGAGATATTCCCGTTAGCGGTATTCCCACTTCCCGTGATGTTGGAAAAAAGTGCACCATAACCGTTAGCGGTATTAGCACTGCCTGTTGAATTATTCAGCAGCGTTTGATAGCCGATACCTGTATTGTAGTTTCCGTTGTTAGCACTAGGGGTTAAAGAGCCGCGCAATGATTCATACCCTATGGCTACATTGTAATTAGTAAAAGCAGTAGCGGTGCTGTTGGCATATTGCATGGCATTAGTGCCCAAGGCGGTGGCGTTGGAACCGGCTACATTGGAGTAAAGTGAACGCAATCCCTGAGAGACATTGTAACTACCTGTGGTATTATAATATAGTGCCTGATGGCCGTTGGCTGTATTGAAATTCCCCATAGTGTTGCTTCGCAACGATTCGTAACCAGTGGCAACGTTGTAGCTGCCATTAGTATTGGCATATAGCGCCCCATAACCATCCCCAGTATTCCCTGCACCGTTGACATTAGAGTTGCCGGATTGATACCCGAAAAACGTGTTAAACAAAGCAGGATCTATCCTCCCCGCCTTTTGGTTATTGACCCGTATGTTGAAGGGGATATTATCAGTAGTACCAATAAAGTGAGTGCCATCCACAGTGCCGACATTGCCGGTGAGATGCCATTCTGTAGTATTCATGGCATTGGCTAATACCGAGTCTGCCGGTTTCCATGTAGCGTTTCCCAAGACATCGCTCATCAATACATAATCGAGGCCTTCGGTTCCATCAACTAATCTAAAGTTGCCGTTTACGTGCAGTTGAGCAGTGGGCGAAGCAGTTCATATGCCTACCTTGCCGGTGCTGTCCACCACCATGCGTTCGGTATTGTTGGTGCGCACCCGCCAGCTCACGTTATCGGTGGTGCCAATGAAATAGGTGCCGCTATTAGTGCCTGCGTTTCCCTTTACTTTCCAAAAAGGAGTTATAGGGTTCTGTATCTCGGCTTGCGAAAAGAGTTGTATGGCAGCAATACCACAAACGAACAAGAGTAAAAGTTGCTTAGTCATAAACTACGAGGTTTGTTAAAGCATAAAAATATAAATTACTGACGGGGGGGGGGGTAGGTTTATGGCAGATAGATTGCGAGGCTGGTGTGCAACCGGTTCTTCGTATTTACATTTATTGTCATTCACAAGAACCACAAGCCCCCAAAGTGAGAACCTGTGGCGATTTAAGGCGGTACTTTATAAGGTTGGGGGAAAACCATTCTCCGCCTTCCACCAAGGGGCAAAGTACAGCGGAGTAGAAAAAGCAACCGCTCCACCTTTTTACAAAGTGGAGCGGTTGAGTGTTGAGGTATTCTTTACTTCTTCTTCAACGCTTCCATTTCTTTCTTCAGTTCTTCGATCATCTGCTCCTGCTTTTCTATCAGTTGCTGCTGCTCCTGCACCGCTTTTACCAAAGGCATGATGAACTGCGAATAAGCCACGCTGTAGTTGTCTGTTGGATTGTTCGGATCCGGAATGTGTAACCCATCAAAATCATATCCCAACTTTTTACAGACTCCCTCAATATCCTGCGCGATAAAGCCTGTATGAACAATCTCCGTAGAGGGGCCGTAATCCGACTTCTCAAGAATCTCTTTCTTCCTTTCTTCCGAGTAATTCTGTTTCAGATATTCATCAAACTTCTTTGTGTCAAATTGGTAGGTGACAGGCTTGAGGGCGGTGATAAAATCCAATCCGGGCACGTTCGCATGGATATTAAACTTGAATCTGCCGTCCGATGGAGAACTGTAAGGCACCTGCCCTTCAATGACAGTTACCGATGAATTTCCGATTCTCACTTTATTTGAAGCATTCATAGATGCATTGTAACCTATGCCGGTGGCATTGGTAAGATTACTTGAAGCTACATCTACACTAGCACCCAGGGCGGTATTGTAGCTTCCTGTGTTATTGGAATAAAGTGATTGGAACCCAATGGCCGTGTTTCTATCTCCTGAAATGCTTGAATACAGTGCCTCATATCCGTTGCCCACATTTTGCTTTCCAGTCGTATTGTTATAAAGTGATTGAGCTCCGTAGGAAGTACTTAACTCTCCCGTGGTATTTGAATAAAGTGCATTCCTTCCGTTAGCGACATTGAATTTTCCCGATGTATTTGAATAAAGTGCGTTATTGCCATAAGTGGTATTGTAGTTTCCATTGTATTCAATTCTACCCGCAATCTCATTATGTACCTTGAACATCAGGTTCTGCCCATCGGTGGTGCCGATGAAGTTGGTGCCGTAGGTGGTTCCAGCGTTTCCTGTAAATCCCCAAGCATTGGCTGCACCATCGGCACCGGTGGCACCCGTAGCTCCGGTTACTCCCGTCTGACCGATAGGACCGGTTGCTCCCGTCACACCATTAAGTCCAGCTGCTCCGGTGGCACCCATCTCACCAGTAGGTCCCGTGTCACCAATAGGGCCGGTAGAGCCGGGCTGACCTGTTGCTCCTGTATTCCCATTAAGTCCTTGGGCACCTGTGGCACCGGTAGCACCTGTAGCTCCTGTCGTTCCAGTAAAACTACCCCAACTCAGATTACCTGCACCATCAGTGGTTAATACATCATTGCTATTTCCCTGATCTTCCGGCAGATAATTATAAACAGGGATTCCTCCGTTCACATGTACCCAACCTATCTGCGAGGTGTCAATCAAAAAGGCATTGCCATCATTGGTAATCATATTCAAGTTAGCGATAACCGTAGTGCTATTGGTTCTTGTAAATAAATTATCACCGGTTGCGTTTCCGCTGTTGTCATAATAGGGAA
>CAZQYO010000017.1:8915-12151 GCA_964597415.1 uncultured Chitinophaga sp. | reverse complement strand
CCGCCTCTCCGGTAGGACCGGTGGCTCCATCATTTCCATTAAGCCCTTGCGGGCCGGTATCGCCTGTAGGGCCGGTTACTCCGTTTTGTCCGTCTGCGCCTGTGGCACCATCGGCACCGTCATTTCCTGCTATGCCTTGAATGCCCTGTGGGCCTGTAGCACCAATGGCACCTGTTGCTCCATTTTGTCCGTCTGCGCCTGTAGCTCCCGTTGCACCGGTAGGGCCGGTAGCTCCATCATTTCCATTAAGTCCATTAAGGCCTTGTGCACCTGTAGCACCAGTGGCACCTGTCGCTCCGTTTTGTCCGTCTGCTCCGGTGGCACCTGTTGCTCCGTCATTTCCATTAAGACCGTTAAGGCCTTGTGCGCCTGTAGCACCAGTGGCACCTGTCGCTCCATTTTGTCCATCTGCACCTGTGGCTCCGGTTGCTCCATCATTACCATTAAGTCCATTAAGACCTTGTGCGCCTGTAGCACCAGTGGCACCTGTCGCTCCATTTTGTCCGTCTGCTCCGGTGGCACCTGTGGCTCCATTTTGTCCATCTGCACCTGTGGCTCCAGTAGGGCCGGTGGCTCCTGTCGTTCCAGTAACACTACCCCAACTCAGATTACCTGCGCCATCAGTGCTTAAAACATCATTGCTATTTCCCTGATCTTTCGGCAGGTAATTATAAATAGGGATTCCTCCGTTCAAATGCACCCAACCTATTGCCGAGGTATCTACAAAAAGGCCATTTCCATCTAAAGTATTTGTATTCAGGTTGGCTATAACCGTAGTACTATTAGTTCTTGTAAATAAATTATCACCGGTTGCGTTTCCGCTGTTGTCATAATAGGGAACCTGTGTAGGGGTACCGTTAAGTCCTGCCCCGGTGGCACCGGTAGGGCCGGTCACTCCATTCTGTCCGTCCGCTCCTGTAGCTCCCGCCTCTCCGGTAGGACCGGTGGCTCCATCATTTCCATTAAGCCCTTGCGGGCCCGTATCGCCTGTAGGGCCGGTTACTCCGTTTTGCCCATCTGCGCCCGTAGCTCCCACCTCACCGGTAGGACCGGTTGAGCCGGGCAAGCCGGTAGCTCCGGTTGCTCCGTCATTACCATTAAGACCATTGAGGCCTTGTGCACCGGTGGCTCCTGTAGCACCTGTTGCTCCGTTTTGTCCGTCTGCTCCTGTAGCTCCTGCCTCCCCGGTAGGACCGGTGGCTCCATCAAGACCATTAAGCCCTTGCGGACCGGTATCGCCTGTAGGGCCGGTTACTCCGTTCTGTCCGTCTGCGCCTGTGGCTCCCGTCTCTCCGGTAGAACCGGTGGCTCCATCAAGACCGTTAAGCCCTTGCGGACCGGTATCACCTGTAGGGCCGGTTACTCCGTTCTGTCCGTCAGCGCCCGTAGCTCCTGCCTCTCCGGTAGGACCGGTGGCTCCGGTAGCTCCGGTAGCTCCTGCGGTGCCCGATTGCTTGGCATAGAGGGCATAAGGAACAGAGATCAGTTGGTCGTTGCCCATGCTCGTATAATTAGTTCCGCCTGTGGCATCTAATCCCACTTCAAGATAGTAGGAGTTGGCTCCCCAGTTAATGGCGGCAAAGTTGCCGGACTGAACGGTTCCTCCACCAATCTTCACCGAAAACAAGCCGAGAGAGTTGGTGGTGGGGGTAAAGGTTTCTGCATACACTACCGTTCCGCTGGAGGAACCGCTGTGAAGCGAAACTTGCAGACCGATGGCCTGATTGGCAAGAACTTGACCGGCATTATCGCGGGCTACGGCTTGGTAATTCATCTTTTCTGGAACTTGCGCTATGGCAAAAATGGCCAACAATAGACAGCTAAGTGTCATTAGTAGTTTGTTCATCATAGAGAGAAGGGGTAAGTGGTTAAGAATGAATATAAAGTGAAGTATCGAATCAAAAATATGAACTAATCGTTACTTGCCAAATATTGTTGATTAATTGTTGCGGACTTCTGTTATCGGCTCCATTCATCCGCTTAGGTTGATATCTTTTTGTGAGGTGGGGGAGATTACCGCCCTCCCGCACACAGCACCTGCCTATATCAGAAGCTTACAAGAATTCAATTTCAAAATGCAGTTCGGTGTTTCCCTGATTTACACCGGTGAGGAAACGATGAGTGCCCCATTCTGTTACGCCAAAAGCGCTGAGAGTAATTTCTTGCTCGGTGTCTCCTGCTATGGTAACGGGGTCACTATCTGTACCGCCCGTAACAGAAGCGAGATAAAAGGAAGCCTGCCCCGTGCCGGTCAGCTTTATGCGTATAACATCATCCGCAACAAAGGTGTGGATAAGGATGGCTTCGGTATCGTTTGCATCTAATGTACCGTTGAAGAGCACCTGATCGTGCCTTTGCAATACCGTCAACTCAAAAAAAGGTGCTATGCGAACGGAGAATTCAGCCCCCTTATTGATAAGGAAACCCAAGTTGCGATATTGCTCAGTACCGGCACTTACGCGCTTAGTTTCTACATCCGCACTGTCTTGTTTAGTGCTTCCTTTGGCACCTTCCTGATTGTCGCGAGCCTCATCTAACAGGGTGTAAAAATCATCTACCAATAATTTTATCGCAGCAATAGCCGGGTTAGCCAAAGCAAAAGGAGCAAGGCTTTCGCCCAGGGCTTTCACCGCTGTTATTCTGGGAGTTTTGGCTCCGTGGTTCAAGGCTTTAAGCCCCTCGGGAAATAAAGTCATATAATTAGGTTTCCCTTTTTCAAAACCATCTACGGCTTGTATTAAGGCATCCCACTTATTGACTTTAGAAGTTAACAAATGCAACAACTGGTCTAAGTTGAGGGTCTGCCCTTTTTGCACCCCTCCTCCCGCTTTCCAAGCGGTGTAAGCCCCTACAAAGCCTTCGTGAAAAGGGTGATAACGGTTGTAGAGTGTTGCCCAATCCGGATCTCCCGGGTCATTAATCATAGTGGTGTGCAGATAGGCATCGTGATAGTTACTCAGTTTGAGCATTTTTTTGTAGTTGCCTACCGTAGCGTTTAAGAATTGATTTCTCAGATAATGCCAAGTTTCCATGATCTTTTGGTTTTAGTGATGAAATAATGGATTTGTAATGAACGGGTAGAAGGAGGTAGTCGCCAAAAAGGCTACATCGTCTTGTTTATTGCAATATGTAGTGAACAATGGCATTGTGCAGGGCTGCAGGGTAGAATATGTAGTGAACAATGGCATCGTGCAGGGCTGCAGGGTAGAATATGAAGAGAACAATGGCATCGTGCA
>CAZQYO010000017.1:0-8815 GCA_964597415.1 uncultured Chitinophaga sp. | reverse complement strand
GGGCTGCAGGGTAGAATGTGAAGAGAACAATGGCATCGTGCAGGGCTGCAGGGTAGAATGTGAAGAGAACAATGGCATCGTGCAGGGCTGCAGGGTATTATCTGCAGCTACATATTGTAACGAGCAGCTATACCGAAGCCGTGTGGTAGCGGAGTACGACAGCGAAGCGCTTAAATTGCCTTTTACTCCAAAGAATCTAAGTGCTTGGTTAACAAGCGCAGATGAATAGTCTTGTAAGTCAGAAGTGATTTCAAGGGGCACTGCGGCTAAAAAAAGCGATGGATGGGTTTGCGGTTTCATTTTACTAAGTAGGTTCCGTTCTATTAGTTAAAATCTTATAGAAGCCAAATGTATGGCATACTACTTTATTTATACTATGAGCTTCATCAGTAGTTTATATGTCATTTGTTACTTTTTGGAGAGTTACCGTTGGCGGTTGGTCTATTCCGGTAAAAGGCAGAAGGGGGATGGGGGAGAATGGCGGGAGTCGGATAGCCGATAGCGAAACAAAGAAGTTTTGGGCGGGTGGTCATAAATACCGGTGAGGAGCGAAATAAAGAGTAGCCGATTCTTCTAACTATTGCTTAGTGTTTAGGGGCTGAACCTATGCTTACTCTCCTGAATCGAGCAGCGCAATTCCATTCTGTTGAATGGCGATCCACTTCTTTTTATACAAAATGCCAATGGCCTTCTTAAAATTCTTTTTACTGATGTTGAGAGTGGCCTTTATCTGTTCGGGGGTGCTGTGATCAGTGAGGGGCAAAAAGCCGCCACCGGCTCGCAGTTTTTGCAAAATCAATGCGCTGAAATCTAAGGCGGCAACTAAGCCCTGTTTCTGCAAAGCCACATCTATCTTATTATCCTCGCGAACCTTTTTGATATAGCCTTTCAGCAGCATCCCCTTCTTAACTTCACCGAATATTTCATTGCGGTAAAGCATGCCCCAGTGTTTTTGATTAATCACCACTTTGAAGCCGATGTCGGTTTCATCGCCTATGAGTAAATCTACCGCTTCGTTTTCGGCAAAACTCAACTCCCTGTTCTTAATATACTTGTTCATGTTGCTCGAAGCAACTACCCGGCCGGTAGCGCGATCCAGATATACATATACTAATACCAGTTGGTCTTTGCATACATGCACCGGCTGTTCAGAGAAGGGCAACAGCAAATCCTTATCTAATCCCCAATCGAGAAAAGCACCAATGCCGGTTACCTCTTTTACCACTAAGCAAGCCGCCTGACCGGCAATAACGTAGGGATGCTGGGTGGTCGCCACAAGCCGGTCTTCCGAATCTTTGTAAAGGAACACCCGCCCCAGCGTGCCTTCCTTCATTCTGTCGTTCACAAATTTGTTGGGCAGCAGCACCTCCTCCCCTGCTTCATCTACCAGATATAAACCATTATCTGTTTTGCGCAGCACTTTCAAAATATTGTATTGTCCTATTTCCATCACTCGTTGAGTTGACAAATGTAATCCTTTGCCTGTGGGCCTAAGTGAAATAGAATATCGAGTGCGCAAAGATTAGGCAAAAAGCCGTGGCGGTCTTCAAATATTTGATAATACCGGGGGAACTCTGCCCCCGCCATCCATCGCTTTTCGTTTCGGTAATCTATCCACCCGCAAGGGGCGATTTCATATTGCGAGCTAAGGATAATCTCTCTCTCCATTTTAAGCAAGCGCAACAACTCGCGGAGCAACTGAAGGTTGAACTCAAACAAGAATGGCTGTGGCGAGGTGTAGAACGGGAGCAGCCGATGGAGGTAATGCTCATAGTATGGCGCACCGGCATAAGCGGCCTGCAAACTGTGAAGATGTTTCTTCTGCCAATTATCGGGGGCAGAGGTTTGAGTTAATTTATAGCCTTGGTGATGATCGCGCCCGCCAGCGAGCGGAATAGACAGCGTTTGCTTGCCCTGCGCAGTAGCAATCTGCGCCCGGTTGCGCGATGTGCCTTTTACAAAATTTTCTTGTTGCTCTATGTAAATCGTCTTTTGCCCGGCTGCGATGGCCAACCATTGTACAGAAGGTAGATAAGGAAGGAAAAGCAAGGCAGGTGACAATAGCGCTTAGGTTATGGCGGCTAAAATAATAGAAAGGGAATGTTCTGTTTTCTTTGGTAGCAATACTTAGTTTTCTTTTTTGCAGGGCAGGGCAGAAATATTTGCTGCTGACTATACCGGCCGTAACAAGCATCGCTAAAATTTGTAAACCAAAACAATAACTTAGCCCTCCTATTGTTATTACGAAAATAATTTTGATGAGGCCTTCTCGACTGCTTTCCGTACTGTTATTTATTTTCCTGCTAACGCCATCCGCACGGGCTGATAGAGAAAGTCTGACTAAAGGATGGGAGGCGTTTAACTCTAACCAACGCGACCGGGCGCAAGCCCTTTTTATTAAAGCTGCCAAAGATGCTGACACCAAGGCTCCGGCAAATCTCGCCCTTTCCCTTCTATACTGGGGGAACGATAAGAAACAAGAATCCTTTGCCGCCTTTGGCGAGTTTATGAAGGCCTCTGCCAATCCATATCCTTACCTATATGCCCTGTGGACATCGCCTCCGGTGTTTGATGCCTTTGGGAAAAAGGATAAGAACCAAAGCGACTTACTAAAAGCCCTGCTCAGCGACCCAAAGGCCAACGGAACAATTAAAGCAATGGCTCATGCCATGATGGGAAGCAATGCAGAGTATGCCGGTGATTTCAAACAGATGGAAACTGAGTATGCACAAATCGGCTCTATCGAAAAGTGGCAAGTGTTGGGCACGTTTGACAATACTTCGGCCAGCGGGTTCAACAAGGACTTTGGGGCTTTGCAAAAGCCAAAGACCGGTGACACCTTTAAAAACAAAGTAGGAGCCGATGTCACCTGGTTCACTCCACCCTATTTCCGAAGCGATCGCTGGTTCGACTTCGCTTACTACTTCTCTATAGATTACTCTGTGATGTATGCTCAGACCTTTTTGAAAAGCGATATAGACCAAGACGTATATTTCCGTTCGGGAAACTCAGGGTCGCTAAAGATTTGGGTGAACGATAAAATAGTAACCAATGTGCCCGAAGAGCGAAACTGCGATCTCGATATTTACATCAACAATGTAAAACTGCACAAAGGGTATAACCGGGTGCTGGTACAAATAGGCGAAAGTGAAACCGGCCGTGCCAATTTCATGATTCGCGTTACTGATAAAGAAGGAAATCCAATACCGGGTCTCAGCGAAAGTCCCTCTTATCAGGAATACACCAAAGCAAGTGATTACACCGTCAGCTCCACTCCTCTTTTTGCAGAAGATTTTTTCAGGAAGAAGTTAAAAGAAGATTCCACCGATCTGGTGAATTACCTGATGTTAGCAGAAGTATATCTGCGCAATGACAAAGTGTATGAAGCCCGCAAAGTTTTAAAGAAAGCCAAAGCATTAGCTCCACGAAGCACCTTTCTGGGAACGCGCATGATAGAAGCCTATGCCCGCGATAACAACCGAACAGATTTGACAAAGGAATATGAGAAGATAAAGGCAGACGACCCTAACTCTGTGTATGCCATTCAGGGAATGATTGCCGAAGCCGTAGGGCGCGAAGATTATGACGAACAGGAAAAACTAATCGCTAAATACGAAAACTTATATGGGAAGGACCTATACTCCGAACTGCAACGCCTAAACTTGGCCGCCAGCCGAAAGTCTTACGATGAGGTGATTAGTAAAGCCCAGCAACTTTATAAGCAATACCCTGACAACTACGACCTGATGTCGTTGGTGTACAACATTGAGCGAAACTCCAATAAAGATTTAGCCAAAGCCAACCAGATATTAAAGTCCTATTTTAAAAACAACTACAACGATAAAGTGCTAATCACTATCGCCTCTAATGATTTTGATCTGGGGAATAAAAAGGAAGGATTCAACTTGTATTTACAACGGGTTCAAAATTATCCATACGGCATAGGGTACTACAATGACCTTAGCGATTTGTATTTAAACGCGCAGAACTATCCCAAAGCCTTGGAGTGGATAAACAAGACTCTTGCGTTTGCTCCTTACATCGGTACTTACTGGAACAAGAAAGGTAAAATACTTATGGCCATGAATAATATCAGTGAAGCAAAGAACGCTTTCAGCAAGGCTATTTACTACACTCCTACCGATTATGAAGCCCGAAAATTGTTGCGAAAATTAGAGGGGCAAAAAGACCTGTTTGAAAACTTTAAAACAGTTGATCCCTATGCTCTTTTCAAACAATCCCCTCCTGCCGACTCCTTTCCGAACGACAACAGCATCATTCTGCTCAATGATATACAAAGGGTGGTATATCCCGAAGGAGCGACAGAAGACCGAACAGAAATTGTAGTGAAGGTGTTCAACAAAAACGGAATTGATGCATGGAAAGAATATTCCATAGCCTATAATTCGTACCGCCAAAGATTACTCATTGACAAAGCAGAAGTGCTAAAGAAAGACGGCAACAAAGTGCAGGCAGAAAAGAGAAGCGGTTACATTGTTTTTACTAATCTTGAAGCCGGAGATGCTATCCATCTCTCCTACCGTATAGAGAATTACAACACCGGCAAGTTGGCGCAGCATTTCTGGGATCAGTTTAATTTCAACTTCGACTATCCGGTTCAAATTTCGCGCTATAGTTTGCTGCTACCTGCCAATAAGAAATTCAAATACGAAGTACTCAACTCAGACATTAAACCCGACATCAAAGAGGTGGAGGACATGAAGTTATATTCGTGGGAAATGAAAGACCAGCCCTCTATCAAAGTAGAACCTTACATGCCGGGCTTGTCGGATGTAGGCGCTATACTGGACCTTTCTACGATCCCCGACTGGCAGTATGTCAGCAACTGGTATTCTGATTTAAGTACAGAATTAGCAAAATCTGATTTTGAAATTAAGGAAACGGTAGCCGACTTATTTAAGGGCACCAGTGGTCTTTCAGAGTTGCAAAAAGCAAAGAAGATTTACCACTTTATCGAAGAAAACGTTTCGTATAGCGATGTGCCTTTTATGCACGGGCCTATCATTCCGCAGAAAGCATCGCGCACCCTCAACACAAGACTCGGAGATTGTAAAGATGTATCCACGCTGTTTGTTGCCTTGTGTAAAGAAGCCGGGCTAAAGGCCAACTTAGTGTTAGTAGATACCAGAGATAATGGGGAGCGGCATCTGAATTTACCCAGCATTGACTTTAACCATTGCATTGCGCAACTGACCACCGAAGGCAAAACATATTTTGTTGAATTGACGGATCAGCAACTCTCCTTCGGATCGGCTCCATTGGTAGATTTAGGAGCTAATGCACTTATTATTCCGCGCGATGGCGACACTGCTTCTACACATTTAATCAAACTGACCTTCCCGAATCGCACGAAAAATGAGGTAAAAAGAACAACCGATTTAAAGTTTGCCGAAAACGATATTATCTTCTCCCGCAAAAGTCTTAAAACCGGCTATTTAGCATCGCTGATGCGCAACGAATTTGCAGAGGTTGGTCGTGATAAACAAGAGCAGATGATTACCCATTCTATTTCCGGTGATTTTACTAATCCTGCCAAAATGCTCGACCTTCAATTTGGCGATTTGCAAACCCTGAGTGATTCGGTAAATTATGATTATTCCTTCTTAGTAAAGAATGAAGTATCGGAAGTAGCCGGCATTAAAATTTTCAGAATTCCCTGGAGCGAAGGAGTGCATACACTCGGCTTTTTAGCTACCGAAAAACGCCAGTATCCCTTTCTTCTTTGGTATTTGAATGCAGAGGAAAGTGATTATGAGGAAATGAATATTGATTTGCCAAAAGGGAAATTATTGGCAGAACAACCTAAGTCCGTCCGGTTCAGTTGCAAGGCTGCCGATTATTCACTCACCTATTCTTTCCCCGAACCGGGAAAAATAAAAGTGGTAAGGGAAATGAAATTTAAGGAGGGGATAGTTCCTCCCGAAGACTATAATGAGTTTAAAGAATTTTACCACAACGTTGCCGAGGCAGATTCAAAGCAAATTGGATTCAAATGAAAGTTCGCTATAAAAGCCGGGCTTAGCTGCGTTGGAGAACTCCGTAGAATTTATGTCCAACAGACTCATAGTTGAGCTTAAACTCTTTCCCGTCTGACTTTCTCCTTATGGTTAACTCCCCCCTTTGAGGAGCAGTTTTCGATTTTTCGATAACCTCTAAAAGTTCTTTGGAATCTTCCAGTAAAGCGCAGCGCTCCAACAAAGAGAGATTCTTGTCTCTGTTTTCCGCTTCCGTAATGGCTAATGCCATATCCGTAATGAATAATTGTCCGGTGACGGTGTCCAATTCATAAAATCCCGAATTAGTGAGCCGCTGAAGAACATCTAACCGAGTATTTTCTTCAACAAGTTGCCGGTTTAGCTTAAACCGTTCAAATGCAAACATGAGTGAAGACACCAGTACTTTGCCATCAAACTTACCTTTCACTAAAAAATCCTGCGCTCCAAAACGAACCGTTTCTAATCCCACTTCTTCATCGGTAAGCCCGGTCAGCACAATCAACATATTCCCCGGATAGCCCGAAAGAATAGCCTTAATGGTATCTACCCCAAAACTATCGGGGACATTCATATCGCTGATAATTATATCAAACGTATTCTCCGCTAACATATCGAGTGCCGCCTTTAGGGTTTCGGCATGCATGACGTTAAACTTAGGGGAGGTGGATTCATCCAGATAAAACTTTAGTAAAAAAGCATCTCCCGGATTATCCTCTAACAGTAAAACATTCAATTCATTTTGAGCCATTACGGAGTTTTAATCATTCGACAATTTAGCGGTATTAAACCAGAAGAGTTCAATCAACTGCACAACTTTGGTAAAGTCATCAAAATCAACCGGTTTAAGAATGTAACAATTTGCGTGAAGCGAATATGCTTTCACAATATCATGATCGGCATCAGAGGTGGTCAGTACAATCACAGGGATTCGCTTGAGTGAATCATCTGACTTTATTTCCTTAAGCACTTCAATCCCGTTTTTTTTAGGGAGATTAAGATCTAACAACACAATGTTTGGGCGTGCCGCCTCACTAAACTTGTTTCTGCGCATCAGAAAATCTATGGCCTGTTCACCATCTGTCACTACATCCAAATTAATATCCATTTTACTCTCCTTGAGAGCTTCTTGAGTTAATCGAATATCGCCCGGATTATCTTCTACTAGAAGGATGCGGGGCTTCTCTCTTCCATTCTTGGTAAAATTCATACTGCTTAAATTTATTTTTTAATGGTAAAATAAAATGTGCTTCCTTTTCCGGTTTCCGACTCTATCCAAATTTCTCCACCGTGCCGTTCAACTATTTTCTTACACACAGCCAAGCCTATGCCTGTCCCTTCATAATCTGTTCGCGCATGCAATCTCTGAAAAATAACAAATATACGATTGTAGAATTTCTGGTCAATTCCAATTCCATTATCTTTTATAGAAAATTGCCAAAAATCTCCTTTTTCTTCTACTGCAATTTTAATAACGGGAATCACTCCCTCTGCTTTAAATTTCAAAGCGTTCTCGATCAAGTTTTGAAACAAGCGGATTAGTTGAAACGAATCACCCTGAAGGATTGGTAAGTCACTAAGTTCTACTTGCGCTTTATTTTCAGCTACTTTATTTGCCAGATGCGCCATTACAATCTTGAGTACTTCGTTCATATCAACGGTGGCAAAAGGGTTGCCCTTCCTGTTTACTCGCGAGTATTGCAATAAGTCATTTATTAACCCTTGCATACGATTTACGCCATCCACCGCATACTCCATAAATTCTTCTATGCCATCGGTTCGTTTTGCCTCTACCCGTTTCTTAACTAACTGCACATAACTGTTTACCATGCGCAAAGGTTCCTGCAAATCATGTGAAGCTACATAGGCAAACTGTTCGAGTTCTTCATTGGAGCGCTGTAGTTCCTTTGTTTGATTGGCTAACTCAATTTGTGCAGTTTTCATTTCCGTTATGTCTAAACAACTACCCATATAGCCACCGAAACTTCCATCTGCCAGAAAACGAGGTGTTCCGATTTCAAGTATATGGCGATAAACTCCGTCATGCCTCTTCAAACGGTACTCACAAGAGTAGTTTATATTATCCGTTAATAGTTTCTTTATTTCACTAAATACAAATCTATCGTCCGGATGTACATTCTTAAACCACCCTGTCCCTATCTCATCCTCTAATTTTCTGCCGGTAAACTCAAGCCATGTTTGATTGAAGTAGTAAGTCAGATTACTCTCATCCGTCATCCAAATCATCACAGGAGTGGCATCTGCCAAAATGGTAAATCTGGTTTCATTTTCTTTCAGCAAATTTTTCAGTTGCTCTTGGGTAGGGTTTGCTGAAAGGTGATATATCTTTCCTACATGCTTATCGTCAAAATGAAAAGGAGAAATGGATACTCTCATCCATAAATCAGTTCCATCTTTACATTTTAATCCACACTCCCAACGATAATTTTTATCCAAAGAAATAGTAGTGAAGTTTACTTTTACCTGAAACAAGGCCGGAACGGAAAAGACTTTAAACTCTTCTAAGGTATATCCAGTTAAATGAACAAATGCTTTGTTCACATAAGTCGTTTCATTTTTATCGTCTATTATAACTATGGCTTCTGTGTACTCCTCAAAAAAATTGCGCATTGGTTCACTCAGTGTCATTTTCGCATTAGGGTATTTTGAAATGAAATTAGAAATTACATCAAACAAGTCAAGCCACTAACAAACAGTAACCGATTACAGTGTACGGTTCTTACTACTATTCATTATTTTCTCAAACTTCTATTATGAACATTATTAGGTTACGCTTCTCT